>DATJDY010000056.1:0-2190 GCA_035497155.1 Luteimonas sp. | reverse complement strand
TCCTTGTGCTTGCGCAGCGCTTCGCCGCACAACCGCACGGCTTCGCCGCGACGCGGTGCCGGGGTGGTGCGCCACACCTTGAACGCTTCCTGTGCGCGCTTGACGATCACCGCGTAATCCGCGGCGCTGGACGCATGCACGGTGCCGAGTACGTCGCCGGTGGCCGGATTCACCGGCTGCAGTGCGCCGGCGTCGGTGGTCTTCGACCACTCGCCCTGGCCGAGGTAGCTGCCGGACTGCTCGCCTGCGAGGCCAAGCGCATTGAGGATTGCATGGGACATGGATGTCTCCTGGACTTGCGGCGCTTGCGGGCACCGTGAAGGGAAAGCGGGAATTGCCCATTCTAGCAGGGGTGGCGGGCGTGGCTCCCGCTCCCGCTCGTTCCGAAGCGGACTTCCTTCGCTCGCGGGGAGGAGCCACACAATCGCACCGCCGCGTGATCCATGCGAAAATCCCGCCGCTGCCCTCGTAGCTCAGTTGGATAGAGCGGCCCCCTCCTAAGGGGCAGGTCGGACGTTCGAATCGTCTCGAGGGCACCAGTTCCGTAACGCGAGGGCCGGCCATGCCGGCCTTCGTGCTTTCAGGAACTGCACGACAGCATCGAGCAACCGGCCTTGTGCCGCGCCCAATCCGGGCGCTTCTGCGCGAACGCCTCGCGGCCGGGCTGGTCGTCGTAAGGGTGGCGCATCACCTCGAGCAACTCGGCGATACCACTGGGGTCACCCTGTTCCGCGCGGTCGATCGCCTGCTGCGCCAGGTAGTTGCGCAGCACGTAACGGGGGTTCGCCTGGCGCATCCGCTCGCGCCGCTCGGCCGGCGACAGCGGATCGTCGGCCAGCCGCGCCGCGTAACGGGCCAGCCAGCCGTCGAGCGCCGGCTCGGCCTCGCGCCGCTTCGCCGCGTCGTAGAACGCTTCGCCGAACGGCGCCAGCGTGGGCGCCTGCACGTCCACATCGGCCAGCGCACGGAACCACAGCGTCATGTCGATCTCGGCCTGCTGCATCAGCGCCTGCAGCGACTGCATCAGCGCCACGTCGTCGTCGCGGCATTCAGCCAGGCCCAGCTTGGCCGCGATATTGGCGCGGTCGGCGGCGGCATACGTGGCGGCGTAATGCTGCAGCCCGGCCTCCAGTGACGCGACGCCATCGAACAGCGGCGCCAGCGCACCGGCCAGGCAGCTGAGGTTCCACCACGCCACGTTCGGCTGCTGGCCGAAACGATAGCGGCGGCGCTGCGCGTCGGTGGTGTTCGGCGTCCAGTCCGGGTCGTAGTTGTCGACCCAGCCGTACGGGCCGTAGTCGATGGTGAGGCCGAGGATCGACATGTTGTCGGTGTTCATCACCCCGTGCACGAAGCCCACGCGCATCCAGTGCGCCACCATCGTGGCGGTGCGCTCGCATATCTGCCTGAACCACTCGGCGTACAACGCCTCGCCTTCCCCTTCGAGTTCGGGGAAATGGCGACGGATGGTGAAATCGACCAGTTGCCGCAACAGCGCGACATCTCCGCGCGAGGTGGGCAGTTCGAAATTGCCGAAGCGGATGAACGATGGCGCCGCGCGGCACACGATCGCACCCGGTTCCGGCGCGGCGTGGCCGTCGTAGAACATGTCGCGCACGACCGCTTCGCCGGTGTCGATCAGGCACAACGCGCGCGTGGTCGGCACGCCCAGGTGGTGCATCGCCTCACTGCACAGGAACTCGCGTACCGACGAGCGCAGCACCGCGCGGCCATCCGCGCCACGCGAATACGGCGTCAGCCCGGCGCCCTTCAGCTGCAGCTCCCAGCGCTCGCCGGCGGCGTTGATGACTTCGCCCAGCGCAATCGCGCGGCCGTCGCCGAGTTGCCCGGCCCAGTTTCCGAACTGGTGCCCGCCGTAGTTCGTCGCATACGGCTGCATGCCATCGAGCACGGCATTGCCGCCGAACAGCTGCGCGAACTCGGGCGTGGCGACGTCCGCTGCGCTGAAACCGAGCGTCGCCGCCATCTCGGCCGAATGTGCCAGCAGCCGCGGCGCCGCCACCGGCGTGGGGTCGACCCGCGAGTACAGCGCGCCGCCGACCTGGCGCAGCCGCGCGCCCTGCTCCGGATCGCCGGGCAGCTCGCGCACGAACGCATTGTCGAAACGAAGATCGAACATCAGGCCGCCTCGGGAAGTTGCAGCCTATATCCGGGCGCCAGCGGCGCGAT
>DATJDY010000055.1:0-7060 GCA_035497155.1 Luteimonas sp. | reverse complement strand
GCCGGCCGGCCGGCGCAGCAGCTGGGCCGGCAAGGTCGATGCGCCGCGGGTGACCGCGCTCCAGGACGTGCGCCACAACGAGGACGCGCGCGTCACCACCGGCATCGGCGAGTTCGATCGCGTTCTCGGCGGCGGGCTGTTCGAGGGCGCGGTGGTGCTGGTGGGCGGCGATCCCGGCATCGGCAAGTCGACGCTGCTATTGCAGGCGGTGGCGAAGATGGCCGGAGGCGCGGCGGCCTCCAATGGCGCGCCCGGCAGCAGCATGCCCTTCACCAGCCTGTACGTCACCGGCGAGGAATCGCTGGCGCAGGTCGCCGGCCGCGCCGCGCGCCTCGGCCTGGGCATCGAGGGCGTGCACGCGCTCGCGGAGACCGGCGTCGAGCGCATCCTCGAGCACGCCGCGTCGATGCGCCCGCGCATGATCGTCGCCGATTCGGTGCAGACGCTGTGGACCGAATCGCTCACCGCCGCGCCCGGCTCGGTGAGCCAGGTGCGCGAATCCGCCGCGCGGCTGGTGCGCTACGCCAAGGAAACCGGCACCGCCGTGTTCCTGGTCGGCCACGTCACCAAGGAAGGCGGCATCGCCGGCCCGCGCGTGCTCGAGCACATGGTCGACGCGGTGCTGTATTTCGAGGGCGAATCCGGCTCGCGCTTCCGCGTGCTGCGCGCGTTCAAGAACCGCTTCGGCGCGGTCAACGAACTGGGCGTGTTCGCGATGGGCGAGCAGGGCCTGAAGGAAGTGCCGAATCCGTCCGCGATCTTCCTGTCCGGCGGCAGCCTGCAGCAGCCCGGCAGCTGCGTCACCGTGACGCGCGAGGGCACGCGGCCGCTGCTGGTGGAAGTGCAGGCGCTGGTGGACGCGTCGCCGCTGTCGAACCCGCGTCGCGTCGCCGTCGGCCTGGAGCAGAACCGGCTGGCGATGCTGCTCGCGGTGCTGCATCGCCACGGCGGGATCGGCGTGTCCGACCAGGACGTGTTCGTCAACGTCGTCGGCGGCATCCGCCTGCAGGAAACCGCCGCGGACCTGCCGGTGCTGCTGGCGGTGCTGTCGTCGCTGCGCGACCGGCCGTTGCCGGAGAAGACCATCGCGTTCGGCGAAGTCGGCCTTTCGGGCGAGATCCGCCCGGTGCCCAACGGCGAGGAGCGCTTGCGCGAAGCGGCCACGCACGGGTTCAGGCGCGCGATCGTGCCCAGGGCGAACGCGCCGAAGGGCCAGCCCTACAAGGACATGGAAGTCGTCGCGGTCGCTCGCTTGTCCGACGCGCTCGACGCGGCGTCATGAATCAGTGGATGCGCCAGCCCCAGCCCATGCCCCAACCCCAGCCGCGCGAACCCCAGCCCACGTACGGGCTCAGCACCGGCTCGCGGATCACGTCCACCTGCCGGCGCACCGGCCACAGGTAGACCACGTCCGCGGCGAGCTTCGGGAAGCGGTAGTCGTACTCACCGATCTTGCGCGTCTCGTAGCCTTCGATGCGGCCGGTGAAGGTCACTTCGCGGTTCTTCTCGAACAGCGCCGGGTCGTAGAAGCCGGTGCGGCAGGCGATGAAGCGGCCGCCGGTCTCGTCGCTGGAACTGCGCGGCTGGCCGTCGCCGTCGAGGCGGATGCCGATCATCTCGAAGCAGGTGCGCTGCGCCTGCGGCTGCACCGACACGACGCGGCCGCCCCAGCGGACGACCGTGCCGGTGGCGTCGGTGGCGCTCGCCTGTTCGGGCGTGATCGGCGAATAGGTGCCCTTCAGCGGCGCCGGCGTCGCGCAGGCGGCGAGCAGGCAGGCGGCGGCCAGGGGCAGGGCGGTGCGGAGGGCGGAATTCATGTGGATCTCCGGGAAGCGGATGTTTCGGGACGGTGCCGGCGCAATGCGCGCACCAGCGCGCTCGCGGCCAGTCGTCCCCCTTGCTGCGCAGCGTAGCGCCAGTTGTCGAAACGCAGGGTGAGCGGGCGCAGCGTCGTTCCGCCATCGGACAGGTTCGGCGCGATGCGCGCGGCCCAGGCACTGGCCGGTTCATGGGCCGCGCGGCCCAGCCCGACGCGGGCGTAGCGCTGCCCCAGGCGCCGCCAGGCGCGCAGGACCGGGTCGGCCTCGCGGCCGGCGCGGGCGCTGAACCACGCCATCCAGGCCAGTGCCAGCACCGCCGCCGCGGTGAACAGCAGCACCAGCCGCGACGGCGCGAGATCGTCCAGGCCGAGCGGGCGCAGCATGCGGCGCTGCCGCGCGGCGTCGAAGCCGAGCACGAAGTCGTTCCAGCCGCGCCGCAGCCAGTCGCCGACGTCCAGCATCGGCGTGATCCCGCCGAGGCCACCGAGCGCGTTCGCGCCGGGGGCGCGGTCGGCGAGGGTGTCGTAGATGCGTTCGGGCGCCACCGCCGCGGTCGGGTCCATGCGCACCCAGCCGCGGTCGTCCAGCCAGATTTCGGCCCAGGCATGCGCGTCGGAATTGCGCACGAGCCAGTAGCCGCCGATCGGGTTGCGATAGCCGCCCGCGTAGCCGGTGACTACGCGCGCGGGTACGCCCGCGGCGCGCATGAGCACGACGAACGCGGAGGCGAAGTGCTCGCAGAAGCCGGCGCGCGTGTCGAACAGGAACTCGTCCACCGCGTTGCGTCCGGGCAGCGGCGTTTCGAGCGTGTAGCCGAAGCTCGCGCGGAACAGGCGCAGCGCGCGCTGCGCGATGGCCATGTCGGCGGCGGCCGAGGAAGCGCCGGCGTCGGCGCGCCATTGCCGCCCCATCGCGAGGGTGCGCGGGTTGAAGCCCGCAGGCAGTTCCAGCGCAGCCTGGCGCAGCACGTTGCCGAGCTTCGGCTGGAAGCGCGCCGGCGGGGCGGATCGCATCCGCCAGCGGGTGAGCGTGGTGAGCGGCCGCGCGCTGTAGAGCGAATAGTCGAGCGACAGCCGCGTGCCCGCGGGCGCGAGGCTCGGCAGTTCGAGCGCGACCAGCTGGCGGTCGTCGGTCGGCTCGACTTCCATCTGGTAGTTCCAGTGCGACGGGCCGGGTTCGATCGCCGGCGGCGGGATGTCGCGCAGCCAGCGCGATTGGGTCCAGCGCCGGCCGTCGTAGTTCCACAGCACCGGTCCGCGCCAGTACATCTGCGAGGTCCGCGGCGCGGGGCCGAGGAACTGCACGCGCAGCGCGGTGGTGTCGTCGTTCATCAGGTCGAGCCATTCGCCCGGCGCCATGTCGCCCGAGAGGCCGGGCCGCGCCATCGCGCGTTCGGGCACGCCCCACATCGGGCTGGCGACGCGCGGGAACAGCCAGAAGGCCGCCAGCGTCAGCGGCAAGCCGACGGCGGCCAGGCGGCCGATGCGGCCCAGCCGGCGCAGCGGCGGCAGCGGGCGCGCGTCGCCGGAGTCGAGTTCCGCGATCCGCAGCAGTGCGGCGAGCGCGAGCGTCGCGCCGACCAGGCCGAGGACCAGCGCCAGCGGCCCCTGGTCGAGCAGGAAGGTGGCGAATGGCGCGAACAGCGCGAACCCGAGCAGGCTGCGGGCGTCGCGCACGCCCGCGGTTTCCGCGGGCTTGATCGCTAGCATCGCGGCGAGCAACGCGCAGGCGGTGTCGCGGCCGAAGTGGAAGCGCGCCGCGGCGAGCACTGCGCCGGCGAGCGCGATCGCGAGCAGCAGGCGCGACCAGCCCGGCATCGGGCGCCGCCACGACAGCGCTGCGCACGCGGCCGCCGCCGCGAAGATGCCCAGCGCGAGCGTCCATGGCAATTGCAGCAGCAGCGGCAACAGGCACGCGCCCGCGGCGGCAAGCGTCCAGCCGCGCGCGCGCGGATCGAGCGGAAGCGTGGCGGCGCGCACGCTCATCCGGGCAGCAGCGCGAGCGCGCGCAGGCAGGCATGGCGATGGCGTGGCCCGAGATCCGGCCCGAGCGGCGGCTGGCCGGGCAGTTGCAGGCGATAGCGGCGGCCCTGGCGTTCGGCGTCGTCCACCCAGCGCGCGAGGCGGCGGATGCGCGCTTCGGTGTCGAGCGGCGCGAGTGCGTCCCAGTCGAGCACGACCTCGCGGCCCTGCGGCTGTTCGTATTCGCGCACGAGCAACGCATCGCGCCGCGCCGACGGCTTCCACGCGATCGCGCGGCGCGGATCGCCGCGGCGATAGGCGCGCAGGTGGTGGACGTCGTCGCCGGCGGGATCCAGGCGCGCGGCCGCGCCTTCGCCGCCGCGTGGCAGCGACGGGCCGTGCATTTCCGGTGCGGGATAGACCAGCAGCGGCGTGCCGGGCCACGCGTAGGCCCAGGCGCGCGCGAGGCCGAGCGGGCGCGTGGTGGACAGCGCCAGCCGCCCGGGCTCGAGCCAGCCGCGTCGCGTCGTCGGCACGGCGAGCGTCGCGACCGCCGCGCCGTCCTCGAGCGCGACGGTCGCGGCTGCATCGCCCAGCGCGACGCGCAGTCCGCGGCGTTCGCGGTCCGGCGCCGCGCGCAGTTGCACGCGCAGGGCCAGTGGCGCACCCGCCGCGACTGGTTCGGCGCCGACCGCAGCGACTTCCAGGCCCGACAACTGCAGGTGCGCGGCGAGCAGGCTCGCATTGGCGACGCCGGCGAGCAGCAGCGCCAGCAGCAGCGCGGGGTTGTTGTTGTAGTTGAGCGCGCCCAGGCCCATCGCCGCGAGCAGCAGCGCGAAGAACAGCCCGAAGCGCGTCGGCAGCACGTACACGCGGCGCCGGTCGATCCGCACCGGCAAGGCTTCCGCCTGCCGCGGCCGAGCCCAGTTCGCGAACCGGCGGCGCAGCCGCGCGGCCATGTCAGTCCACCGGCACCGCGTGCAGGATCGCCTTCGCCAGCGCCGACGGATCGCCCGCGTCGCCGTCCGGCACCAGCCGGTGCGCGGCCACGGCGCCGAAGAGCGCCTGCACGTCTTCCGGCAACGCGTGCCCGCGGCCGAGCAGCAGCGCGTACGCGCGCGCGGCGCGCAGCAGCGCGATGCCGGCGCGCGGCGAGAGGCCGACGCGCACGCCGGGATGGGTGCGGCTGCGGTGCAGCAGCGCCTGCACGTAATGCAGCAGCGCGTCGCTGGCGTGCACGCCGGATACCGCTGCGCGCAGCGCGAGCACGTCGGCCGCGCCGAGCAGCGGCATCGCGCGCGCGATCAGCTCGCGGCGGTCGACGCCGGCGAGCAGGGCGCGCTCCGCCGCCTCGCCCGGATAACCGAGCGCCAGCCGCAGCAGGAAGCGGTCGAGCTGCGAATCCGGCAGCGGATACGTGCCCGCCAGGTCCACCGGGTTCTGCGTCGCGATCACGAAGAACGGATCCGGCAGCGCATGCGTGGTGCCGTCCACCGTTACCTGGTGTTCGGCCATCGCCTCGAGCAGCGCGCTTTGCGTGCGCGGCGGCGCGCGGTTGATCTCGTCGGCCAGCAGCACGTGCGCGAACACCGGCCCCGGGTGGAACTCGAAGCGCCGCGCCTGCGCGTCGTACACCGACACGCCGACGATGTCGGAGGGCAGCAGGTCGGAGGTGAACTGCACGCGCTGGAACCCGAGCCCGAAGGTCGCGGCCAGCGCATGGGCGAGGGTGGTCTTGCCCAGGCCGGGCAGGTCCTCGATCAGCAGGTGGCCATCGGAGAGCAGCGCGACGAAGGCCAGCCGCACTTCCTGCGGCTTGCCGAGCACCAGCGCATTGACCTGGTCGAGGGCGGCCTGCAGCGCGGCGCGCAGCGGCTCGGTTAGCATGGTGCCGGCCGGTGTCGTGGACATGCGCCGAGTGTAGCGAGGCAGCGAACGATGCGGGAAGCGACGGCGGGCACGGAACGGGCAGGGCGACCATCGCGGGCCCCGTCGTCGCCGGCGGCCGCGTGGTTCATCGGCCTGTGGACGCTGCTGTTCGCGGCGAAGGCCGTGCTGGCCGCGTGCCTGCCCCTGTTCGTCGACGAAGCCTTCTACTGGCAGGAAGGCATGCATCCGGGCTGGGCGTATTCCGACCTGCCGGCGCTGACCGCATGGCTGGCGCGGTTGGGCGTGGAGGTCGGCGGCCAGCATGCGCTCGCGTTGCGCGCGCCGTTCCTGCTGCTGGCGGCCTGCGTGCCCTGGCTCGTCGCCGCGATCGCGCGCCGCATCGCGGGAACGGAAGCGGGATGGCGCGCCGGTCTTCTCGCCTTGCTGCTGCCGCTGTCGGGCACGCTCGGCATGCTCGCGCTGCCCGACGTGGCGATGACCGTGGCCGCGTTGCTGTGCCTGCATGCCGGCACGCGCCTCCTGCAGCGCGTCGACGCGGTCGCCGCCGGCGAACTCGCGCTCGGCCTGGTGATGGGCGGGCTCAGCCACTACCGTTTCGCCGCGATCGTCGGCGTCGGCGCGATCGCGCTGCTGGCGTCGGCGCGCGGACGCGCGGTGCTGCGCGATCCGCGCGTGTGGCTCGCGATCGCCGCCGGCGCGCTGTCCTGGGTGCCGCTGCTGGCCTGGAACGTCGCGCATGCCGAAGCCGGACTGCGGTTCCAGCTGGTGGACCGGCATCCGTGGGCGTTCCATGCCGACGGCGTGCGCTTCGTGCTGCTGCAGGCGCTGCTCGCGACGCCGCTGCTGTTCGCCGCGTTCGCGGCCGCCGCGTGGCGGCATCGCCGCGATGCGGATCCGCGCTCGCGCTCGCTTGCGCTGAACGGCGCGCTGTTCGTGCTCGTGTTCTTCGCGCTGGGCTTCTTCGCGGACGACGAGCGGGTGAGTTTCCACTGGCCGCTGCAGGGCATGCTCGCGCTGCTGCCGCTGGTGCCGGGCGTACTCGCAGCATGGGGACCACGCTGGCGCCGCGCGACGCTCGCGCTGCTGGCCTGCGGGCTGGCGCTGGCGTTCGCTGGCTACGCGGCGATCGCGCTTCCCGCCGCGCGCGCGCGCATGGCGGAGACGCGCTGGTATCCGTCGAATTTCGCCGGCTGGTCCGCGCTCGCCGATGCCGTGCGCGCGCAACTCGCGGCGATGCCGCCGGGTACGCGCGTCGTCGCCGACGACTTCAAGATCGGCGCCGAGCTGGGTTTCCTGCTCGGCGATCCGGACATCGCCGTGCTCGACCATCCGCTCAACCACAAGCACGGCCGCGCGCCGCAGCTGCGCCTGTGGGGATTGCAGGTGCCC
>DATJDY010000054.1:0-6598 GCA_035497155.1 Luteimonas sp. | reverse complement strand
CGCACCCGCCAGATGCGCAGCGAGCGCATCGCCTTCCGCGAGATCCCCAGCGGCTCGCAGATGGCCGCGCGCTTCGCCGACACCCGCGCGGCCGACAACTACCGCAACCTGTTCGAGGCGCCGGTGCTGTTCTACCTGGCGCTGGTCGTCGCGGCGCTCGGCGGCCTGGCGACGCCGCTGGTGCTCGGCCTGGCATGGGCGTACGTGGGCTTCCGCGTGCTGCACAGCTGGATCCACTGCACCTACAACCGCGTGAAACACCGCTTCTACGCCTTCGCGGCCAGCACGCTGGTCCTCTGCGCCCTCTGGGTCGTCCTCGCGATCCACGTCGCCGGCGCCTAGCGGCACGCGGAGCCGGCGATGGACGCAGCTGCGAACGATGCGGAACTCGGGCGCCTGCGCTGGCGCTGCCGGCGCGGCATGCGCGAACTCGACGCCTTGCTGGTGCGCTGGCTCGAACGCGAACGGCCGCAGGCCTCCGACCAGGAGCGCGGCGATTTCCTACGGCTGCTCGACTGCGAGGACGATAGGCTCTGGCGCTGGTTCCTCGGCCACGAGACCCCGCCCGATGCCTCGCTCGACGCGCTCGTCCAGCGCATCCGCCAGCTTCCGCCCTGAAAGCCAGCCCGTCGCCTGGCGGCCGTCGCGCTGGGTGATCGTCGCGCTGCTGCTGTTGTCGATGCTGGCGCCGTTCGCCGTGCTGGCGAGCGAGATGCCGCGTATCGCTGCGTGGCCGCTCGCCGGCGCCGCCGCCATCGTCGGCCTGCGTGCGGCGCTCAAGGAAACCCGCAAGCCACGGCACCACCTCGAAGTCCCGGCCCGCGGCCAGGGCAGGGCGCTGCTCGATGGCATGCCGCTGGCCGAAGCCACGCTGTCCTGGCGCGGCCCGCTCGCCTTCCTGCGCTGGCGCGACGAAGCCGGCCGTGGCGGACGGCTGTCCTGGTGGCCCGATACCTTGCCGCCAGCCCAACGGCGCGTGTTGAAGCTGTGGTCGCCGGACGGGCCCGGCATGGCACCATAGGCCGATGTTCAAACCCGTCCCCGTCGCCATCGGCCTGCGCTATCTCCGCGCCAAGCGCCGCAACGGCTTCATCTCCTTCATCTCGATGGCGTCGATCCTCGGCATCGCGATCGGCGTGGCCGCGCTGATCACCACGCTCGCGGTGATGACGGGCTTCCAGCGCGAGATTCGCGACCGCATGCTGCAGATGGCCGCGCACGCCACCATCACCGCCGACGGCGTGCCGATGGAGAACTGGCGGCAGGCGGTCACCTCGGCTTACCAGGACCCGCGCGTCGCCGGCGCCGCGCCCTATGTCGAAACCGAAGCGCTGCTCCAGGGCGCACGTCGCCAGCCCGCGGTCGTGCGTGGCGTGGATCCGGTCGAAGAGGGCAAGGTCTCGGTGATCGGCCAGAAGATGGTGCAGGGCCGGCTCGACCAGCTCGCGCCCGGCAGCTTCAACATCGTGCTCGGCAGCGAGCTCGCCACCTGGCTCGGCGTGGGCGTGGGCGACAGCGTGATCGTCACCACCGCGTTCCAGTCGACGCCGATGGGCGGCATCCCGCAGCTCAAGCGCTTCACGGTCAGCGGCGTCTTCGAGGCCGGCTACCAGGAATACGACAAGGGCCTGGCGGTCACCAACCTGCAGGACATCCAGCGCGTGACGCGCATGGGCGACGGCGTCACCGGCGTGCGCCTGCGGATGCACGACATGGACCAGGCCTTCGACGTCGCGCGCGACCTCGCGCTGCGCCTGCGCGGGCCGTACCGCGTCAGCGACTGGACGCGCGACAACGCCAACATGTTCCGCGCGCTGAAGATGGAGAAGACGGTGATGGCGATCCTGCTGTCGCTGATCATCGCGATGGGCGCGTTCAACCTGGTCAGCTCGCAGGTGATGCTGGTGACCGACAAGCAGGCCGACATCGCGATCCTGCGCACGCTCGGCCTGTCCCCGGGCGGGGTGATGGGCGTGTTCGTGGTGCAGGGCTCGCTGATCGGCGTCATCGGCACCGCGCTCGGCGTGATCGGCGGCATCGTGCTCACGCTCAACCTCGACCACATCCTGGACGCGATCGAGGCGGTGCTGGGCGTGCAGCTGCTGCCGGAGGACGTGTACTACATCACGGGCCTGCCGACCGAGCTGCGCACCGAGGACGTGTGCGTGATCGCCGCCGTGGCGCTGGCGATGGCGCTGCTGGCGACGATCTATCCGGCCTGGCGCGCCTCGCGCACGCCGCCGGCGGAGGCGCTGCGGTATGAGTGAGCAGAAGCGGGAACGGGGAACGGGGAACGGGGAACCGACGGGCGTCGGCACGCGTGACGGGATCGTGCTGCGGGCCGAAAAGCTGGCCAAGACGTATTCCGAGGGCGCGCTGCACACGCCGGTGTTCGACGGACTCGACCTCACTGTGCACGCCGGCGAGACCGTCGCGATCCTCGGCGCCTCGGGCGCAGGCAAGAGCACGCTGCTGCACCTGCTCGGCGGCCTGGACACGCCCACCGCGGGCGAGGTTTACGTCCTGGGCGAGAAGATGAGCGCGCTGTCGGACAAGGCCCGCGGCGTGCTGCGCAACCGCGCGCTCCGTTTCGTCTACCAGTTCTACCACCTGCTGCCCGAATTCACCGCGCTGGAAAACGTGATGTTGCCGGTACTGCTCGGCGGCAGCGCGATGCCAGCGGCGATGGCGCGTGCGAAGGACCTGCTGGAGTCGGTCGGCCTCGGCCACCGCCTGCAGCACAAGCCGGGCGAGTTGTCCGGTGGCGAGCGCCAGCGCGCCGCGGTCGCGCGCGCGCTGGTGAACAAGCCGGCGTGCGTGCTGGGCGACGAGCCCACCGGCAACCTCGACGAGAAAACCGCCGCCAACGTGTTCGGGCAAATGCTCGAACTCAACCGCGCGCAGGCGACGAGCCTGGTGCTGGTCACCCACGACCGTTCGCTGGCGCGACGCCTGGATCGCGTGCTCGAGTTGCACGAAGGCCGCCTGCGCGAACTCGCGTCGAGCGACGTGTAGCGCGGTCAGGGCCCGGCGCAGGCGGGCGCGCGCACGCGCAAAACGGCTTCCTGGTAGAAGCGCGCCTTGTAGGCAGCGATCGTCGTGTCGATCGCGGCATCCATCCCGCTCGCGTCGACCGGATGCATCACCTCGAGCACGTGGCTCGCCTCGCGCACCGCACGGCCATCCGCGCCGCGCCAGCCGCCCGTCGCCTCCCAGGTCGTGAAGCCGGCGGGGAATCGCGCGGCGATCGTGTCGCCCACGAACCCTTGCCAGTCGGCCTCGGAGACCACGCCTCCGGGACGTTCCGTGCCGAAGTACAGGCGCTCGGCGATCATCGGGCGCGCGCCGGCATCGCAGCGCAAGGCGCCGGGGTAGGCGCAGCCACCGAGCAAGGCCGCCGCGACGAAGACAGCCATTCTCGCGACCCTGGCGATCGGTGCGGTTTGCGACGGCGGGCGCGGTGGCCGGTCCATGGCGCGGACTATACCCACACGGCGAGCCTCGATTGCCCGACGGCGCCAGCGTCGACCGGACGCGAAGCTGTGCGGCATGGACAGCGCCCCGTCGGCACGCGAAACCGCCGCCCCGTTCGGCCTCGGCGCGGCGGCGGCCTTGCTCGCGGGCTGCACGGCCTGTTTGCACCTGCCGGCGTTGCCGTCGCTGCGCAGCCTGGTGCTTGCGTTGGGTGGCGGCTTGTTGCTCTGGGCGTTCGGGCGGCGCTCGCGCCTGGCCGGCGTGTTTGCATGCGGCTTCGCGCTCGCCGGCCTGCAGGCCGCGTCCGCGCTCGCGCTGCGCCTGCCGCCGACGCTGGAAGGTGCCGACGTGGTGGTGACCGGTACGGTGGTGGACCTGCCGCGCGTTGAAGCGGGGCGCGTGCGCTTCCGTTTCCACGTCGATGATTCCCGCGCGCCGCCGGCATTGCGGGGCCGCCTCCTGCAACTGGGCTGGTATCTCCACGGCAGCGCCGCGTCGCAGCCACCGCCATTGAAGCCGGGTTCGCGCTGGCGACTACCGCTGCGGGTGCGCGCGCCCCGGGGCTTGCGCAATCCCGGGACCAACGATGCAGAGATGCGTGCCTTCGCCGACCGCATCGCCGCGACCGGTTATGTGCGCGCCGACGCCGGCCCGCGCCAGCTCGGGCCGCCGCGCGGCATCGACGCATGGCGAGACCGCATGTCCGTGCGGATCGCGACCGGCATTCCGTCGCCGACCTCGCGTTTCGTGCGCGCGCTGGCGCTCGGCGACACGCGCGGCCTCGACGATGCCGACTGGACCATCCTGCGCGCGGCCGGGCTCACCCACCTGATCGCGATCTCGGGATCGCACGTCGCACTGGCGGCAAGTGCCATCGCCTTGCTGGTGTCCGCGACCTGGTGGCTGTGGCCGACGCTCGGCCGCGTGTTGCCGCGCATGCATGCGGCGGGAATCGCCGCTGCGGTCGGTGCGCTGGGCTACGCCGCCGTCGCGGGGTTCGCGCTGCCGACGATGCGCACCGTGCTGATGATCTGGCTGGTAGTGCTGGCGAGCCTGCTGCGCCGCGCGCAACGTGCAGCCGATACGCTCGCGCTCGCATTGATCGTGATGCTCGTGGCCGATCCGCTGTCGGTGCTGGCACCGGGATTCTGGCTCAGCTTCGGTGGCGTCGCGTGGCTGCTGTGGTGCCTGCCGGGCAGTGGCGAGCACGGCTGGCGCGCGCACCTGGGCGGTTTCTTCGGCGCGCAGGCCGTGGCGACGGTCGGGTTGCTGCCGCTCACGGTGATGCTGTTCGGGCAGGCATCGCTGGCGGGGCCCATCGCGAACATCATCGCCATCCCGTGGTGGAGCCTGGTGGTCGTGCCGCTCGCGTTGGCCGGCACGGGGCTGGAAGCCTTGCATGCGGGGCTGGGCGAATGGCCGTGGCGCCTGGCCGCGCTCGCTTTCGACCTGCCGTGGCCGGGCTTCGCGTGGATCGCGCGCAGCCCGCTGGCGCTCTGGTCCTTGCCGGAACCGGCGTGGTTCGCGGTGCCGCTCGCGCTGGCCGGCGCCGCCTGGCTGTTGCTGCCGCGCGGGGTGCCCGGCAAGCCGCTGGCCTTGCTGCTGTGGCTGCCGCTGCTGTGGCCGCAACGCGGCTTGCCGTCGCGCGGCGACGCGGTGGCGACGGTGATCGATGTGGGGCAGGGCCTGTCGGTGCTGGTCCGCACGCAGTCCCACGTGTTGTTGTACGACACCGGCCCCGCCAGCCCGGATGGCTACGATGCCGGCGACGACGTCGTCGTACCGGCCTTGCAGGCGCTGGGCGTGAGAGGGCTCGACGCGATCGTGCTCAGCCACGGCGACAACGACCACGCAGGTGGTTATCGCTCGGTTGCGACGGCCTTCCCGCCGCGCCTGCAATGGTCTCCGGAAGGCATGCCGGCGAACCGGTTCGCGCTACCCGTCGGGATCCGCGCACCGCCGCACGCGGATTGCCGCGCCGGCATCGCGTGGCAGTGGGATGGTGTCGAATTCCGGTTCCTGCATCCGCCACGCTGGTTCCCGTACCTCGACAACGATTCGAGCTGCGTGTTGCGCGTGCGTACCGCCATCGGCACCACGTTGCTGCTGCCCGGCGACATCAGCGACGTCGCCGAACGCATGCTGGTACGCCGCGAAGGTGCACGATTGCGCGCTGGCGCCGTGCTCGCCTCGCACCACGGCAGCGGCGGCTCGTCGGACCCGGCATTCGTCGCCGCCGTGGGCGCGTCGTGGTCGCTGGTGTCCGCTGGCGCCCACAACCGCTTCGGCCATCCGGATCCGGGGGTGGTCGCGCGCTGGCGCCGTGCCGGTGCGCGGGTCGAGGCCACGGGCACCACTGGCGCGCAGACCCTGCGCCTGTCCACCATGGGCATCGCGTTCGTGGCCGAACGCCGCCGGCGCCAGCGCCTGTGGGCGCAAAACCCGTATCCTACGGACGAGAACACGCGGAGGGTGGCACGTGCTGGAACTGGTGAAGGCGGGCGGCTGGCCCATGATCCCGCTGCTGCTGCTGTCGGCCGCCGGCCTGGCGATCGTGGTCGAGCGCTTCTGGAGCCTGCGCGCGCGCATCGTCATGCCGCCTGGCCTGGGCGACGAGGTCCGCGCCTGGGTCGCCCGCGGCGGCGCCCTGGATCCCGGCCACGTCGAATCGCTGCGGCAGAACTCGCCGCTGGGCGCGCTGCTCGCCGCCGCGCTCGACGTGCGCAACCGCCCGCGCGAGGCGATCCGCGAGCGCGTCGAGGACGTCGGCCGCCACCTCGTGCACCGCATGGAGCGCTATCTCAACACGCTCGGCACCATCGCCGCGGCGGGGCCGCTGCTGGGCCTCTTCGGCACCGTCGTCGGCATGATCCAGATGTTCCTGGGCATCCTCGACCATGGCATGGGCGACGTGAACCAGCTCGCCGGCGGCATCGGCAAGGCACTGGTCTGCACCGCGACCGGCATGGTCGTGGCGATCCCGGCGCTGGCGTTCCATCGCTACTTCCGCGGGCGCATCTCCGAATACATCGTGGACATGGAGCACGAGGCGATGCAGCTCCTGGATACGCTGGATCCGGCCTGACCCGCCGCCCCGATGCGCATCCGCGATTTCCGCGCCGAC
>DATJDY010000053.1:0-2525 GCA_035497155.1 Luteimonas sp. | reverse complement strand
GCGCATCCAGGATTACCTCGCGCGGTTCGGCGATGGTGCCGCCGCGCTGCCCGCCGGGCTGCCGCCGCGGTTGTTCGCCTTCGCGACGCTCAACGTCTCGCCGGACGTGCTGCGGGTGATGGCGACGCAGGCGCGCGTCGGCACGCTGCACTTCTACCTGCCGACGCCGACGAAGGAATACTGGGGCGACCTGCAGTCGCTCGGCGCACACCTGCGCGCGGGCACCGATCCGTTCGGGGAACAATCTTCCGAGAATCCGCTGCTGCGCGACTGGGGCGCGGCGGGCCGCGACTTCATGGCGCTGTTGGGCAGCTACGAAGTCGTGCATCCGTCCGGCGAGATCGCCGCCTACGCTGATCCCGAAGCCGCGCCCGGCAAGACGCTCGCCGACGGCGGCCTGCGCGACAGCCTGCTGCACCGGATGCAGGGCGACCTGTTCCATCGCCGCGCCACGCCGTCCGGCGCGTTGCGCGCCGAAGTCGACGCGCGCGATCCGAGCCTGCAATTCCACGCCTGCCACACGCGGCTGCGCGAACTGCAGGTGCTGCACGACCGCCTGCGCGCCCTGCTCGAGGACAAGCGCTTCGACCCGCCGCTGCAGCCGCGCGAGATCGCGGTGCTCGCGCCGGACATCGATCCGTACGTACCCTACCTCGACGCGGTGTTCGGCGCGCACGGCCGTGGCGACGCCGGCATCCGCCAGGCGATCCCGTGGGCGATCGCCGATGCCAGCCCGCTGGCCGGCGAGCCGCTGGCGGCCGTGTTCCTGCGCCTGCTGGCGCTGCCGGTCTCGCGCTTCGGTCTGGAGGAAATGCTGGACCTGCTGGCGAGCCCGCCGCTGGCCGAAGCCGCGGGGCTGGACGGTGCGGCCTTCGAACGCCTGCACGGCTGGCTGCACGACGCGGGCGCGCGCTGGGGCATCGACGGCGCGCACCGCGCGCGCCTCGGCGCGCCGGAGGACGACGCGTACACCTGGCAGTTCGCGCTCGATCGCCTGCTGCTCGGCCACGCGACCGATGCCGACGCACTGGTCGAAGGCGACGCGTCGCGCGTCGCGCCCTGGACGGAGCTCGAAGGCAGCAACCTCGACGCGCTCGACGTGCTGCTGCGGCTGCTGCGCGTGCTGGCCCGCCACCAGCGCCTGCTCGGCGAGGCGATGCCGCCCTCGGCCTGGCGCGAACGACTGCTGGGCCTGCTCAGGTCGGTGCTGCCGCGACCGCGCATCGGCGGCAGCGGCGAACGCGCGTACGACCGCCTCTGCAAGCTGATCGACGCCTTCGCCGAGGACGCCGCGCGCGCCGGCTACACCGCACCGGTGCCCGGCGAGGTCGTGCGCGCGCATTTCGCCGCCGTGCTGGGCGAGGCCGACACGCGTGCGCCGCTGCTCACCGGCGGCGTCAGCTTCGCGCGCATGGTGCCGATGCGCCTGCTGCCGTTCCGCGCGATCTGCCTGCTCGGCATGAACGATGGCGACTTCCCGCGCCGCGATCCGGCGGCGGGACTCAACCGCCTCACCGCGGAACTCGGCACGGACCAGCGCCGCCACGGCGACCGCTCCACGCGCGATGACGACCGCTACCTGTTCCTGCAGCTGTTCTCGTCGGCGCAGGACGTATTCCACGTCAGCTGGATCGGCGCGGACCCGCGCGACGGCAGCGCGCGCGAGCCGTCGGCGGTGGTGTCCGAGCTGCTGGCCGCGGCGGCCGCGTACCACGCGCCGGCGGACGCCGATGCGCTGGTGCTGCGGCACGCGCTGCAGCCGTTCTCGCCGGCCGCGTTCGGCAGCGGCGACCCGCGCCATTTCAGCTACGACGCGCGCTGGCATCCGGCGGCCGGGCGGCTGTCGGGCGCGCGCACGACGCTCGCGCCCTGGGTGCGTCCCGGCGCGCCGCTGGCGCCGCCCGAAGCGGAAAGCGACCTGCCGCTCGCGGAGCTGCGCCGCTTCCTGCTCGCGCCGGCGGAGCAGTTCCTGCAGCGGCGCCTCGGGCTCCGCCTGCCCGAGGTGGACGCCGCGGGCGAGGACATCGAGCCGCTGCGCGCGCCCGGCGGCGGACTGGAACGCCACCGCTTGCAGCACGCGGTGTTCGCAGCGCTGCTTGCCGGCGAGCGCCGCGAGACGATGCTCGAGCGGCTGCGCGCGCAGGCGCTGCTGCCGTCCGGCGCGCTGGGTGCGCGCGCGCTGTCCGACGTGCTGGAGGACGTGGCGCCGTACGCGGACGCGTTCGCGCAATGGCGCGGCGGCGCGGCGCCGGAGCCGCCGCTGCAAGTCGAGCCGGTCGTCGACGGCGTGCGCGTGCACGGCCGGCTCGGCGACCGCTGGCCGATCGGCCTCGCGCGCCTGCGCTTCGGCGAGCCGAACGGCCCCTCCGTGATCCGCAACGGCCTGGACTGGCTGCTGGCCTGCGCCGACGGGCACGCACTGCCGCTGTACGAATTCCATCAAAACGAAGACGGCGACATCGGCCCGCATGAGCGTCGCCCCATCGAGCCTGCGCAGGCCAGGGACGCGCTGCGCAAGCTGGTCG
>DATJDY010000052.1:0-2626 GCA_035497155.1 Luteimonas sp. | reverse complement strand
AAGTAGTTATCACTGCCTTCGGCGTGATAACTGCCGCCGTTCGACCGGCCTGCGGCCGGTCGAACGGCGGCGAAGGGCCGAAGGGCCTGATTTCCAAGAAGAATTCCAGCCCGGCCCGTTGCATCGCAGCGGGCCGGGCCGCATAATGTGCGGCCCGGTCCAGGCCGGGTGGGCGCCTTCGGGCGGCCAGCAATACCCAGGACCCGCCTTGATTCGCTACTGGATCAATGGCTTACGACCGGCAGGGGCAGGATGGAAAGCGTGGCGGCGCCTTCGGGCTCACCGCTGCCGCCCGGGCCAGTGACTGATTTCGCAAGGACAACCCAATGCCCAAGATCAAGACGAATCGGGCGGCGGCCAAGCGCTTCCGGAAGACGGCTTCCGGCAAGTACAAGTGCGGCCACGCCAACAAGAGCCACATCCTCACCAAGAAGGCGACCAAGCGGAAGCGCAACCTGCGGCAGACGAACCATGTTCGTGCCGAGGACGCCGGCCGCCTGGACCGCATGCTTCCGTACTTGTGAGGAGATAGGACATGGCACGAGTCAAACGTGGTGTACAGGCGCGTCGGCGCCACAAGAAGGTTCTCAAGCTGGCGAAGGGCTACTACCACGCCCGCCGCAAGGTCTTCCGCGTCGCCAAGCAGGCGGTCACGAAGGCGGCGCAGTACGCCTACATCGGCCGCAAGCAGCGCAAGCGCCAGTTCCGCACGCTGTGGATCGCGCGCATCAATGCCGCGGCCCGCATCAACGGCATCAGCTACAGCCGCTTCATGAACGGCCTGATGAAGGCCGGCATCACCCTGGACCGCAAGGTGCTGGCGGACATCGCCGTGCACGATGCGCCGGGTTTTGCGGCGCTGGCCGAAAAGGCGAAGGGCGCTCTCGCGGCGTAAGGTTTTCCCGCGAGGTCGCAATGGCGGCCCCGATGGGTAACGTGGTACACGCATCGGGGAAGGGCGCAAGTCCTTCCCCGTTTCGTTTTCCGGGGACTGGAATGGCAGGAATCGAGGATCTCGGGCGGCAGGCGCTGGCCGACATCGCGGCGGTGGGCTCGCCCGACGCGCTTGAGGCGCTGCGGGTATCGCTGCTCGGCAAGTCGGGCAGCATCACCGCGCAGCTGAAGTCGCTGGGCGCGCTGCCCGCCGACGAGCGCAAGGCCGCGGGCGAGGCGATCAACACGGTCCGCGATGCGATCGGCGATGCGTTGTCGCTGCGCAAGACCGCACTCGGCGACGCGGCGCTCGACGCGCGCCTGGCCGGCGAAACCACCGACGTCACGCTGCCGGGCCGCGACGCCGGCCGCGGGGGGCTGCATCCGCTGACGCGCGCGATGGATCGCATCGCCGCGATCTTCGGGCAACTCGGCTACGAACTCGCCGACGGCCCCGAGATCGAGGACGACTGGCACAACTTCGAGGCGCTGAACTTCCCGCCGCACCATCCGGCGCGCGCCATGCACGACACCTTCTACCTGCCGGGCGACGGCGGCATCGGCCGCCTGCTGCGCACGCATACGTCGGGCGTGCAGGTCCGTTACATGCGCGACCTGCTCGAGGGCGGCGGCCAGCCGCCGCTGCGCATGATCGCGGCGGGCAAGGTCTACCGCAGCGACAGCGACCATACGCACTCGCCGATGTTCCACCAGGTCGAGGGCCTGCTGGTCGACGAGCACGCGACCTTCGCCGACCTCAAGGGCACGATCTCCGAGTTCCTGCGCGGTTTCTTCGAGCGCGATTTCGAGATGCTGTTCAAGCCGACGTATTTCCCGTTCGTCGAACCGGGCGCGGATGTCGTCATCAAGTGGGACCTCGAGGACGGCAGCTCGCGCTGGCTCGAGGTGCTGGGCTGCGGCATGGTCCATCCCAACGTGCTGCGCGCCGTCGGCATCGATCCGGAGCGCTACACCGGCTTCGCGTTCGGCATGGGCGTGGAACGCCTCGCGATGCTGCGTTACGCCGTCACCGACCTGCGCGCGTTCTTCGAGAACGACGTGCGATTCCTGCGCCAGTTCGCCTGACGTTGGTACCGTTCAAGGGCATCCGATGAAATTCTCCGAGAACTGGCTGCGCCAGCACGTCTCCATCGACGCCGACAGCGCGGCGCTGGAACACAAGCTGACGATGATCGGCCTGGAAGTGGAAGGCACCGAGCGCATCGGCGAACGGCTGGACGGCGTGGTCGTCGCGCGCATCGTCGAGTGCGTGCGCCACCCCGATGCGGAGCGGCTGCAGGTATGCACGGTCGACGCCGGCGGCGCCGCGCCGCTGCAGATCGTGTGCGGCGCGCCGAACGCGCGCCCCGGCCTGGTCGCGCCGCTCGCCACCGTCGGCGCGCGCGTCGGCGACATCGAGATCAAGGCAGCGAAGCTGCGCGGCGTCGAGTCCAGCGGCATGCTCTGTTCGGCGAAGGAGCTGGGCCTCGATGCCGACGCGTCCGGCCTGCTGGAGCTGCCGGCGGATGCGCCGGCGGGCACGCCGCTCGCCGAGTACCTGGGCCTGCCCGATACGGTGTTCGAGCTCGGCCTGACGCCGAACCGCGGCGACTGCTTCAGCCTGCGCGGCATCGCGTACGACGTCGCCGCCGCCTTCGGCACGCAGGTGAAGCCGCTCGCCGCCGCGCCGGTG
>DATJDY010000051.1:0-5407 GCA_035497155.1 Luteimonas sp. | reverse complement strand
GGCCCACACACACGCCGTCACGCCGCCTACCCCAAGCGCGTCTCCCCGCTTCGTGGGGAAGAGCAAGAGCGAAGCGCCCCGCGCGTTTCCACCTCCCGGTCCCGGAGCAGTCGTTCCCTAGGTGGCGAAGGCGTCGCGGGTGAGGTTGAGCGGGTCGCCGTCGGTGCAGGCGACGTCGTCCTCGATGCGGATCCCGCCGTACGGCCGGAACGCATCCACGCGCGCCCAGTCCACCTCGTTCGCATGCGGCCCCTGGCGCAGTTCGTCGAGCAGCATGTCGATGAAGTAGAGGCCCGGCTCGATCGTCACCACCATGCCCGGCTCGAGCGTGCGCGTCAGGCGCAGGTACGGGTGTCCGTCGGGTTTCGGCAGCGTCCCGCCCGCGTCGGAAGCCGCGAAGCCGGCCACGTCGTGGACCTGCAGGCCGATGCCGTGGCCGACCCCGTGCGGGAAGAAGGTGGAACTCACGCCGCTTTCCAGCGCCGACTCCGGCGACATGCGGATCACGCCGAAGTCGCGCAGGATCGCGGCCAGCGCCACATGCGCGTCGAGGTGCAGCTGGCGGTAGTCGAAGCCGGCGCGCACCTGCGCGCACATCCGCTGCTGCGCGGCGTCGACCGCATCGATGAGCGCCTGGAACTCGCCGCCGGCATCGGCCGCGTAAGTGCGGGTGATGTCGCAGGCGTAGCCGCCGTGGCTGGCGCCGGCGTCGATCAGGAAGCTGCGCGCGGGCTTGGGCGCGACGGTACCGCGATCCATGTAGTGCAGCACCGCGGCATGCTCGCCGAGGGCGACGATGTTGCCGTAGGGCAGGGCGTCGCTGTCCTGGCCGGCCGCCTGGCAATAGGCCAGGTGGATGCCGAATTCGCTCGCACCGGCGCGGAACGCGCGCTCCGCCGCGCGGTGGCCGCGCACGCCGCGCGCGCTGGCAGCGCGCATCATCGCGATTTCGTAGGGGGTCTTGTACGCGCGGTGGTACTCGAGGTAATTGACGACCTTGGCCGGGTTGTCGGGCAGGTAGGCGCCGAGCGCGGACTGCGGTTCGCCGAGGATCGCGCAGCGCGATGGATCAGGTGGCAGGTGCTGCAGGGCTTCCCCGGGTTCGTGGACCACGACGACGTCGAACTCGCGGGTCCAGTATCCCGACGGCGCCTGCGGCACGACGTGCCAGTAGTCGCGCGGCTGCAGGTACACCAGTTTCGGCTTCGCGCCCGGCGTGTAGGCGACCCAGCTCCCGGGATTGCGCGTCAGCGGCACCCAAGCCTTGAATTGCGGATTGGTGGCGAAGGGATAGTCGCGGTCGTCGAACACCTGGTAATGCAGTGTTCCGCTGGGCACCACGAGGTGGTCGAGCCCGGCCCGGCCGAGCGCGGTGTCGACGCGGCTTCGCACGGTTTCGATATGCTGCCGATATAAGATCGGCCATTCGGCGGTTGTCATGGGGACGTCCCTTTGGGAGCTTCGCCCGATTCTGACGGATTCGAACAGGGCCTGCAGGACGCGGCGACGCGCCCGGTGCGCGGCGTTTCCGTGGTTCCACCCTGGGCATGGAGCCTGCTCGCGCTGCTGCTCGGCCTGGCGTTCACGGCATGGGCCGCGTCCCTGCAGCACCGGCGCGCCAAGGCCGCGCGGGACGCTGCCTTCGTGGAGGCCGCGCGCGAAGGCAGTGCCGCCGTATCCGGTGGCCTGCAGGCGAGCGGGCGGCTGTTGCGGTCGGTGCAAACGGTCTTCATCGCCTCGAACGACGTCGATGCCGAAGAGTTCTCGAACCTCTACCGCAACCTGAGGCCGCGCGAGGAATTCCCCAGCCTGCAGGCGATCGCCTACGCGCAGCGCGAGGGCGACGCGCATTACCGCACCCGCCTCGTCGAGCCGCGGGCGGGCAACGAGCGCGTGGTCGGGCTGGACCTGTCCACGCAACCCAACAACCTCGACGCGGTGATCGCCTCGCGCGACGTCGACCGCGTGGCGATGTCGGCGCCGTTCCGGCTGGTCCAGTCGGGATTGCCCGGAATGGATGGCCTCGGCGTCACGATGCGCCTGCCGGTTTACAGCCCCGGGCCGCCGCCGCGCGCGGTCGGGGAGCGCCGCGAACGGATGCGTGGTTCGCTCGCCGTGTCCTTCCTGGTGCGGCGCCTGATCGCGGATTCGATCCCGGCGGACACGCAGCGTCAGATGCGCATCGTGGTCACGGACGCCACCGGGACGGCCGGCGAAGTGTTGTACGACTCCGGCGGCGAAGGACAGGGCCGGACGATCGGCCACGACATCGCGTTCGGCGGCCGGGTGTGGCGGCTGGCGATGCAGATGCACCGCGGCGGCGTGCCGCTCGCGTCGGAATGGACGCAGTCGATGCTCTGGCCGGGCCTGATCGCGAGCGTGCTGTTCGCGCTGCTGGCCTGGTCCGTCGCGACCACGCGGCGTCGCGCGCTGGAACTGGGCTTGCGCATGAGCCACCGCTTCCGGGAAAGCGAGCAGCGTTTCCGTGCGCTCAACGACCTGCTGCCGGCGCTCGTGCTGCTTGCGCGGCCTTCCGACGGCAGCGTGCTGTACGCGAACCAGGCGGCCTGCGCGCGGCTTGGCGACGGCGTCGTCGGAGTCGGCCTGGACGCGTTGTTCGAGGACCCGGCCCTGCGCCGGCGGCTGCGTGCGGAAGACGGTGGTGCGCGCTGGGACAACGTGGAGGCCGTGCTGGTTTCGCTGGGCGCCGACCGGTTCTGGGTCTCGACCTCGATCGCCCGGGTGCGCGTCGGCGACGAGGAACGGATGCTGATGGTCGCCACCGACATCTCCGAGCAGCGCCAGCTCACCGAGTTGCTGGGCTACCAGGCCAGCCACGACAACCTGACCGAGCTCTACAACCGCCGCGAGTTCGAGCGCCAGGTGCGGCGCGCGCTGCAGGCCGCCGGGGGCGGCCCGGCGAGCGCGTTGCTGTACATCGACCTGGACCAGTTCAAGCTGATCAACGACACCTCCGGCCACCTCGCCGGCGACCAGTTGCTGAGCCAGCTGGCGATGGTGATGTCGGAGATCGTGGCGCCGGGCGACATGCTCGCGCGCCTGGGGGGCGACGAATTCGGCGTGCTGCTGCACGAGGCCGACACCGCCGGCGCGCTGGCGCTGGCCGAGCGGTTGCGGCTGCGGATCGAGGCCCACATCTACGCCTGGGAACAGCGGACCTACACGATCAGCGCGAGCATCGGCGTGGTGATGCTGGACGAGCCGGGCATGACCTTGCGCGAAGCCCTCGCGCAGGCCGATACCGCGTGCTACCTGGCCAAGGAGCACGGGCGCAACCGCATCCACCTGTTTTCCGGCGATGACGACGAGACCATCCGCCGCCGCGGCGAGATGGAATGGGCGAACCGCCTGCGCTGGGCGATCGAGGAAGGCCGCCTGCTGCTCGATTACCAGGAGGTCCGGCCGTTGCGCGACGACGCCGCCTGCGAGGATCCGCACCTGGAACTGCTGCTGCGCCTGCGCGACGAGGACGGGCGCGTCGTCGCGCCGGGCGCGTTCCTGCCCGCCGCCGAGCGTTACGGCCTGGTGCCGCAACTCGATCGCTGGGTGATCGCCGAGGCGATCGCGCACTTCGACCAGTTGCATGCCAGCGGACGCGCGCCGGGGCGCTGCTCGCTGAACCTGTCGGCGGCATCGCTGGAGGACGAAGGCCTCGCCGACTACGTGCTCGACCTGATCCACCGCCACGGCGTGCCGCCGTCGCGGCTGTGCTTCGAGATCACGGAGACCGAGGCGGTACGCAACCTCGCGCGCGCGGTGCGCTTCATCGAGCGCCTGCGCGCGTTCGGTTGCCTGGTGGCGCTGGACGACTTCGGCGCCGGCATGTCCTCGTTCGGCTACCTGAAGAACCTGCCGGTGGACATCATCAAGATCGACGGCAGCTTCATCCGCGACATCGAGGCGGACCCGATGAGCCGCTCGATCGTCGATGCGATCACCGAGATCGGCCACGAACGCGGGCTCGAAGTCGTGGCCGAATGGGTGGGCGACGAGCGCACGATCGAGATCCTGCGCGCGTTGCGCGTGGACTACGGGCAGGGTTTCGCGCTGCACCGGCCGGAGCCGGTGCTCTACCAGCGCGCGGCGCGCGGGCGGCGCGGCTAGCGAGCGCCCGGCGTCAGAGGAACAGCGAGATCGCGTCGTTCGCGAAGCGGCGGCCGAGTTCGGTCGGCACCACGCGCTCGCCATCGCTGTCGATCCAGCCGCGCTCGGCGGCTTCCGCCAGCTCGCGCGCGATCGCCGCGCGCGGCACGCCGGTGCGCGCCTCGAACGTCGACAGCGCGAAGCCTTCGTTGAGCCGCAGCGCGTTGAGCATGTAGTCGAACGGCCGGCGCGCCGGTTCCAGGAACTCGTCGCCGCCGATCGCTTCCGGCCGGCCCGCCACCGCGAGCCATGCCGTCGGGTGCTTGACCTTCCAGCGCCGCAGGATCGTGGCTTCGGCCGGCGACGTGAGCTTGCCGTGCGCGCCGGCACCGACGCCGAGGTAGTCGCCGAAGCGCCAGTAGTTCAGGTTGTGCGCGCATTGGCGGCCGGGACGCGCGTAGGCGCTGGTCTCGTACTGCGCGTAGCCGGCGTCGGCGAGCAGCGCCTGGCAGTGCTCCTGGATGTCGAACGCGTCGTCGTGGCCGGGAATCCCCTCGGGTGGGCGCGCGGCGAACACGGTGTTGGGTTCGAGCGTGAGCTGGTAGTGCGACAGGTGCGTCGGTCCGAGCGCGATGGCCCGGCGCACGTCTTCCGCCGCCATCGCCAGGTTCTGGCCGGGCAGCGCGTACATCAGGTCGATGTTGAAATCGTCGAAGCCGGCGTCGCGCGCCATCCGTACTGCGGCCTCGGCTTCGCGGCTGTCGTGGATGCGGCCCAGGCGCTGCAGGCAGCCGTCGTCGAAGCTCTGGATGCCGAAGCTGAGCCGGTTCACGCCCGCGGCGCGATAGCCCTCGAAGCGGCCGTGCTCGGCGGTCCCGGGGTTGGTTTCCAGCGTGATTTCGGCGCCCGGCGCAATGCGCAAGCGCGAGGACGCGCGCTGCAGGAAATCGTCGATGGCTTCGGACGGGAACAGCGACGGCGTGCCGCCGCCGAAGAACACGCTGTGCACGGTGCGGCCCCACGCCAGCGGCAGGTCGTGCTCGAGGTCGGCGATCAGGGCTTCGACATAGGTGTCGAACGGCGGCGTGCCGGCGCCGCGGTATTCATGCGAATTGAAGTCGCAGTACGGGCACTTGCGCACGCACCAGGGCAGGTGCACGTACAGCGACAGTGGTGGATTGAGCAGGTCGGGGGCCATGGTTGCCGGCGTCAGGCGGCGCCCAGTTCGGGCAGTCGCGCCTTCAACGCGGCGAGCGCGCGGCCGCGATGGCTGACTGCGTTCTTGATCGCGGGGTCGAGTTCG
>DATJDY010000050.1:0-1907 GCA_035497155.1 Luteimonas sp. | reverse complement strand
ACACCGGCGTGCCGCTCATCGTCGGCAGCGAGTTCGCGCTGGAGGACGGGCCGAAGCTGGTGCTGCTGGTCGAGGACCGCGACGGCTACACGGCGCTGTGCCGGCTCATCACCCGCGGCCGCCGGCGCTCGGCCAAGGGCGAGTACCGGTTGCTGCGCGCCGACCTCGATGCGGCGGCGCTGCAGGGGCTGCTCGCGCTATGGATCCCCGGCGAGGTGCCGGTGCGCGAACACGGCGAATGGCTGCGCCAGCGCTTCGACGACCGGCTGTGGCTGGCGGTGGAACTGCATCGTGGCGCCGACGACGCCACGCGCCTGCGCGACCTGCAGGCACTGGCCGGCGAACTCGGCATCCCGGCCGTCGCCGCCGGCGACGTGCACATGCATGCGCGCTCCCGCCGGGCGCTGCAGGACACGATGACCGCGATCCGCCACCGCGTGCCGGTGGCCGAAGCCGGCCGGCACCTGTTCCCGAACGGCGAGCGCCACCTGCGCACGCGCCGCGCGCTGGCCGCGATCCATCCGCCCGCACTGCTGGAAGAGACGCTGCGCATCGCCGGGCGCTGCCGCTTCGACCTTGCGCAGGACCTCGGTTACCAGTACCCGCGCGAACTGGTGCCCGAAGGCAGGACGCCGCAGGACTGGCTGCGCGAACTGGTCGAGGCCGGCGCGCGCGAGCGCTGGCCCGGGGGCACGAGCGACGAGGCGCGCGCGCTCATCGAGAAGGAACTCGCACTGATCCGCAAGAAAGACTACGAGTCCTACTTCCTCACCGTGCACGACATCGTCCGCCATGCGCGCTCGCTGGACATCCTCTGCCAGGGACGCGGCTCGGCGGCGAATTCGGTGGTGTGCTACGCGCTGGGCGTCACCGCCATCGATCCGGCGCGCATGGGCCTGCTGTTCGAGCGCTTCCTGTCCGAGGAACGCAACGAACCGCCGGACATCGACATCGACTTCGAGCACGAGCGCCGCGAGGAGGTCATCCAGTACATCTACCAGCGCTATGGCCGCGAACGCGCCGCGCTCGCCGCCACCGTGATCCGCTACCGCACCCGCAGCGCGGTGCGCGACGTGGCCCGCGCGCTGGGCTTCGGGGAGGACGAGATCGCGCGGCTGTCCCGCAGCGCCGGCGCCTGGAGCCGCGATGCGCCTTGCGAAGAGCGCCTGCGCGAGCAGGGTTTCGACCCGGCAAGCCGTGCCATCCGCCATCTCGTCGCGCTGGTCGGCGAGCTGCTCGGCAAGCCGCGGCACCTGTCGCAGCACGTCGGCGGCTTCGTCGTCTCCGAGCATCCGCTGCACACGCTGGTGCCGGTCGAGAACGCGGCGATGGCCGACCGCACCATCATCCAGTGGGACAAGGACGACCTGGCGGCGATGAAGCTGCTCAAGGTCGACGTGCTTGCGCTGGGGATGCTGACCTGCATCCGCAAGGCGCTGGACCTGGTGCGCGCGCAGCGTGGCCGGGACCTGTCGCTGGCGACGATCCCGGCGGAAGACCCCGCGACCTACGCGATGATCCAGCGCGGCGACGTCATCGGCGCGTTCCAGATCGAATCGCGCGCGCAGATGGCGATGCTGCCGCGGCTGAAGCCGGAGACGTTCTACGACTTGGTGGTGGAAGTGGCGATCGTGCGGCCCGGCCCGATCCAGGGCGGCATGATCCATCCCTACCTGCGGCGGCGGCAGGGCCTGGAGCCGGTCGACTACCCGTCGGACGCGTTGCGCGAAGTGCTGCAGCGCACGCTCGGCGTGCCGCTGTTCCAGGAACAGGTGATGCGCATCGCGATGGTCGCCGCCGATTACACGCCCGGCCAGGCCGACCAGCTGCGCCGCGACATGGCCGCATGGAAGCGCCGTGGCGGGCTGGAGAAGCACCGCGACGCGCTGCTCGCCGGCATGGCGCGC
>DATJDY010000049.1:0-4747 GCA_035497155.1 Luteimonas sp. | reverse complement strand
TGGATCTCGCGTTCGTGCTTCTCGGCCTTCTCGCGGGTCGGGAAGGTGCCTAGGTTGCGGCGCTTGTGGGTCTTCGGGTCGGGCTTGCGCGAGTAGATGCGGTATTCGCCCGAGGCGAGCTTGCGGATCATGGCCGGGCCTCCGTTGCGGAACCACGCCAATCATGCACACCGGGCATGAAGCGGACGTCGAGCGTCCCGCTCCCGGCTACATGTACTTCCAGTTGCGCTGCTTGCCCTCGGCGATCCATTCGACGGCCTGGGCGATGCGACGATCGCGCGTCTCCTCGCGCCTGGCTTCCGCGATCCAGTCCACGTACTCGCGCTGGTGGCTGGGCGGGAAAGCCTTGAACGCGGCGCCAGCGGCCTTGTTCCTGCGCAACGCGGCGGCGAATTCCAGCGTCGGCACGGGCGCGGGCTTCGCCGCCGCCGTCTTGCGCGCCGTCACGGCCTTGACACCTTGCGCGTTCAGCGCCGCGGCCTTCTTCACGTAGGCGACGAGCTGCTTCCTCGCCGGCAGGTCGCGCACGGCGGTCAGCTTGCCGAAGCTGCCCATCCCGACGCGTTCGCCCCCCTCGTCCGCACCGCCCTCGCCCACCACCAGCGCATGCTTCCAGAAGCCGAACGACGCATGCGCCTTGAAGGCCGCCATGCCGCACAGGATGCCGCCGCCATGCACGAAGCTCGGCATGCCCCACTTGATCGTTTCCTCCGCCTCCGGGCAGGCTTCGTGCACGACGGCGCGCACGTGCTCCAGGATCGGCTGCGCGAATGGCGCGGCTTTCGCGATGTAGGCATCCACGCGTGGATCGCGATGGCTCATGCGGCCTCCCGCCTGCCGTGATGGAGCCGCGAGCTTAGCGCGTCGACGGGCGCACGCGGAACGCGAGGCTGATCCGCTCGCCCACCGGCAGGGCGGTCTTGGCGATGCCGTGCTCGTGGGTGTGCTGGGAGGCGTGGCTCATGAGCAACAGGCTACCCGGTGCGAGGTCGATGCGCTGTCCCTGCCGGGACGGCGGCTTGGCCCGGATGGTCATGCGCCGCGGCGCGCCGAGCGACAGCAGCGCGATCGGGTGGCCTGGCACCAGGCTGTGCAGCTTGTCGTTGTGGAGGGCCACGCTGTCGCGGCCGTCGCGGTAGAAGTTCAGGCCGACGGCGTTGAACGGCTGCCCCAGCGCCGGCCGCAGCAGCCCCGCGGCCTCCGCCAGCGCTTCCGGCAACGCCGGATCGTCGAGCCACCACGATGCGGTGAGGCGCGGCACGTCGACGACGCGGTCGTACATCGGCCGGCGTTGCGACTGCCAGTCGATGCCGGCGCGCAAGGCCTCGAACCAGCGCACGGCGACGCCAGGATCCACGAAGCCGGGCTGGTAGACGATGCCTTCCTCGGCGTCGGACAGCAGCCGCTGCGGCCCGACGCCGAACATGTCCGCGACGCGCGGCGCCGCGTGCACGTCCGCGTCCACGCGTGCGTCGGCGAGCGCACACGGTTCGAAGCTGCTGGCGCGTGGCGCGTTCATCGCCCCAGCCTGCACCAACCGCGTCTCAAGGGTTGCGCCTGGAGTCAGCCCTGGCTGAACGATTCAAGTTCCTGCCAGCGCGCGTAGGCCTTGTCCAGTTCGGCCTGGAGCCGGCCCAGCTCGATGCCGTGCGCGGCGATGGCGGCGCCGTCCTGCTGGTAGAAGGCGGGTTCGTGCATGGCCTGGGTGAGCGCGTCGACCTGCGCTTCGAGCGTTTCGATGCGCGCCGGAAGTTGTTCGAGTTCGCGCGCGTCCTTGTAGCCGAGCTTGCGCTTGCCGCCGCCGGATGCGGCGGCCGACGCCGGCGTCGTGCCCGCCGAAGCCGCGGCATCGGCGGCGCGCGCCGGTTCCGCATCGCGCGCACGGGCGGAAGCCGCTGAGGGCTGCGCGGGCCGCTGCCGGATCCAGTCGCTGTAGCCGCCGACGTATTCGCGCACGACGCCATCGCCTTCCAGCGCCAGCGTCGACGTCACCACGTGGTCGAGGAAATCGCGGTCGTGGCTGACCAGCAGCAGCGTGCCCGGATACTCGGCCAGCAGTTCCTCGAGCAGTTCGAGCGTCTCCACGTCGAGGTCGTTGGTCGGCTCGTCCATCACCAGCAGGTTCGAAGGCTGCGCGAACAGCCGCGCCAGCAGCAGGCGGTTGCGCTCGCCGCCTGACAGGCGCGTGATCGGCGCGCGGGCGCGCTCGGCGGTGAACAGGAAATCCTGCAGGTAACCGATGATGTGCTTGCTGCGTCCGTTGACCGTGACCGTTTCGCGGCCGCCGGCGACGTTCTCGATCGCGTTCCAGTCCTCGCGCAGCGTCGCACGGTACTGGTCGAAGTACGCGATCTCCAGGCCGGTGCCGAGCCGCACTTCGCCCGCATCCGGCGCGAGTTCGCCCAGCAGCAGGCGCAGCAGCGTGGTCTTGCCGCTGCCGTTCGGCCCGACCAGGCCGACGCGGTCGCCGCGCAGGATCGTGGTCGAGAAATCCCGCACCAGCGCGCGATCGCTGCCGCCGCCGTCCGCGGACGGGTAATGGAACGAGATGCCGCGCGCCTCGATCACCTTCTTGCCGGACGCGGCGCCCTGCGCGACTTCCATGCGCGCGTTGCCGGCCAGCTCGCGCCGCGCGCCGCGCTCGTTGCGCATCGCCTCCAGCCTGCGCACGCGGCCTTCGTCGCGGGTGCGGCGCGCCTTGATGCCCTGCCGGATCCAGGTTTCCTCCTGCGCGAGCAGCTTGTCGAAGCGCGCGTTCTCCTGCGCCTGCGCGTTCAGGCGCTCGTCGCGGCGGCGCTCGTAGTTCGCCCAGTCGCCGGGCCAGCTGGTGAGCTGGCCGCGGTCGATCTCGACGATGCGCGTCGCCAGTGCGCGCAGGAAGCGCCGGTCGTGGGTGACGAACACCAGCGCGCTGTTCCAGCCGCGCAGGAAATCCTCGAGCCATTCGATGGATTCCACGTCGAGATGGTTGGTGGGTTCGTCCAGCAGCAACACGTCGGGCTGGGCCGCCACCGCGCGCGCCAGCAGCACCCGGCGCCGGAGGCCGCCGGACAGCCCGCCGAACGCGGCCTCGCCCTGCAGCCCGAGGCGGTCCAGCGTGGCCGCCAGGCGCCAGGGCTCCAGCCCCGGCTGCCCCGCGGACACGACGCCGGCGACGCTTCCCTCGAGGTTGGCCGGCACTTCCTGTTCCAGCCGCGCGACGCGCACGCCGCCCTCGACCCGGACTTCGCCGTCGTCGGGCTTCAGTTCGCCCGCCAGCAGCTTGAGCAGGGTCGACTTTCCGGCGCCGTTGCGCCCGATCAGGGCGACGCGTTCGCCGGACTCGAGCGAGAAACCGGCGCGTTCCAGCAGCAGGGGACCGCCGACGCTGTAGTCGACGTCCTGGAGGGTGATCAATGGCATGTGCGCATTGTAGGCGGCCGCGCGCGCATCCCCCTTGAATGCCGCTGCGGCAGGGGCATAATCCGGTTCGTGATCATCCACAGCCGAGGAGTTGCACCATGAGCAAGGGCATGGACCAGAAGAAGCAGGAAAAGAAGAAACCGGAAAAGACGCTGAAGGAAAAGCGCGCTGCCAAGAAGGAAAAGAAAGCCGGCAAATAGCCGGCTTTTTTTGTGTGCGCCGGCTCCGGGCCGGCGCACTGCCCAGGGCTGCTTCCGGCCGGGCGCGCGGGCGGGATGCGATGATGCCGGCATGAGCGCACCGCCTCCCCCCGCCGATCTCCCCGTCCGGTTCACCGACCTGCCGCTGGTTCCCGCCCTGTCGCAGGGCCTGGACGCCTTCGGCCACGAGCAACTGACGCCGATCCAGGCGCTCAGCTTGCCGGCGATGCTCGACGGCCGCGACGTGATCGCGCAGGCGCCCACCGGCAGCGGCAAGACCGCGGCTTTCGGCCTGGCCCTGCTGCAACGGCTCGACGCGGCGGACATCCGGCCGCAGGCGCTGGTGCTGTGCCCCACGCGCGAACTCGCCGACCAGGTCGGCAAGCACGTGCGCCGGCTCGCCACCGGCATCCCCAACCTGAAACTGCTGGTGCTCACCGGGGGCATGCCGCTCGGCCCGCAACTTGCCTCGCTCGAACAACATGCGCCGCACGTGGTGGTCGGCACGCCGGGCCGCGTGCAGGAACTGCTGCGCAAGCGCGCGCTCGACCTGCGCGGCCTGCGCGTGCTGGTGCTCGACGAAGCCGACCGCATGCTCGACATGGGCTTCGAGGAACCGATCCGGGAAATCGTCAAGGCGACCCCGTCGGCGCGGCAGACGCTGCTGTTCTCCGCGACCTACCCGGAGGCGATCCGCGAGCTGGCGCGCAAGTCCATGCGCGATCCGCTCGAGGCCTCGGTCGGCGCGGACTCCGCGCCGCCGGCGATCGACCAGCGCTTCTTCGAGGTCGATCCCGAGCAGAAGCCCGCCGCGCTGGCCGGCCTGCTGGTCGAGCACAACCCGGATTCGGCGGTGGTGTTCTGCAACATGCGCCGCGATGCCGACGAGGTCGCCGCCTCGCTCGCGCACCTGGGCTTCTCCGCCGCCGCGCTGCACGGCGACATGGAGCAGCGTGACCGCGACGAGGTGCTGGTGCGCTTCGGAAACCGCAGCTGCAACGTGCTGGTGGCCAGCGACGTCGCCGCGCGCGGGCTGGACATCCACGACCTCGGCGCGGTCACGCTGCTCCATGTCGCCGTGCAGCGCGGCGGCGGAGAAGCCCAGGTGCGCGAGCGAGGCGGCGACCTCGTCGGCATCGCGGCGC
>DATJDY010000048.1:0-1901 GCA_035497155.1 Luteimonas sp. | reverse complement strand
AGCGGATGCGGAACTGGTAGAGCGGCGGCAGCATGCGCGACAGCGGAATCAGGATCGCGATGATCGACACCAGCACCGGCCACATCCGATCGACCAGGTTGGCGAGCCAGAACGGCAGGTAGCGTTGCAACACCGGCGTGCCGCTGGCGAAAAAGCGCTGCGCCTCATCGGCGAGCGGCAACTCGGTGCCGGCGCCGTTCGGAAACTCGCCCTTGCGCTGGAACCAGCCGGCGCCGCCGTGGATTTGTTGCGCCGCCTGCACGAAGAGCTGGATCAGCGCCGGATGCGTGTCGGCGCGCGCCACCAGCGTGGCGGTGGGCGCGACCAGGCGCACGTCGCGCGGCGGCACGTCCTGCGCCAGATCGACGACGCCGCGCGGCAGGGTCACGGGCGTCAGGAACGGCAGGCGGCGTGCGTAGGCGTCGGCCTGGCCGAAGTCGAACAGCGCGATGCCCGGGGTCTGCAGCAGCATCTGCACCATCAGCGCCTCGGGCGCGGAGGCGAACACGAGCGCGTCGATGTCGCCGGCCAGCAGATCGACGACGGCCGGCGTCTGCGGCTTGCGCAGCAGCGTCAGCGTCGCCGGGTCGATGCGGTTCGCGTCGAGCAGCTTGAGCATCAGGTTGGGCGCGCCGCTGCCGGGCGCGCCGACGTTCAAGCGCCAGCCCGGCAGCTTTGAGAACGCCGTGAGCGTGGGTGCGTGCAGCAGGCGCTGCGCCGCGTCGACCCGGTAGAACAGCCAGACCGGCTCGTAGAACAGGCTACCGAGCGAGACCAGCCCGGCTGCGTCGTCGTCGGCCGGGGCGAGCGAATCGGCGTGGGCGCGCTCGCCCGCGCCACCCTGCATGAAGGCGATGTCCACGCCCGAGTCGGGGTCGCGCAGCAGGCGCAGGTTCTCGGCCGCGCCCTGCGTGGCGCGCAGTTCGACCGTCACGCCGTAGCCCTTCAGGATCTGCGCGTAGCGCTTGCCGAACTCGGCGTAGGCGCCTTGCTCGGTGCCGGTGGCGAGCACGACCTTGTTCGGCGGCGTCGGGTTCAGCACCCAGTAGGCGAGTGCGAGCAGCGCCGCGGCGAGCACGATGAACGGGCCGAAGGTCGCAAGCAGGTCGCGAACCGACAACAGGGTGTGGCGCAGGGTGGCGGGCATGTTCGGCACGATAGCGCGTCCGTTGCCGATCCCGCCCGCCGGGTACGCGGGACGATTCTCCCGGGGCCGCGCGGCGCCCTGTCGTGGCCCTGGGGCCAGCCTTGCCTGGCGCCGCGGTCCGGGCGGCACGGGGCGCGCAGGGTATGCTTTTCGGATGCGACTGCTGCTGGTGGAGGACGACCGGATGATCGGCGAGAGCCTGCGCGGCGCGCTGCGCCTCGAAGGCTACGCGGTCGACTGGGTGCGCGACGTGGCCTCGGCCGGCACCACGCTGGTCACCGAGCGCTTCGATCTGGTGCTGCTCGACCTGGGCCTGCCCCCGAGCGCCGCGCCGGGCGCGCCCAGCCGCGCCAGCGGCGGCCTCGAGGTGCTGCGCGCGCTGCGCGAACGGCGCGACGCCACCCCGGTCATCGTGCTGACCGCGCGCGACGGCCCGGGCGACAAGGTGGCCGGGCTGGACGCCGGCGCCGACGACTATCTGGTCAAGCCGTTCGACCTGGATGAGCTCGGCGCGCGCATCCGCGCGGTGCTGCGCCGCCACGCCGGGCGCGCCCAGACGGCGCTCGAGCACGCGGGCGTGACGCTCGATCCGGCGACGCGCCAGGTGACGCAGGGCAATGTTCCGGTGCCGTTGTCGGGGCGCGAGTTCGCGGTGCTCGAGGCGCTGATGCAGCGCCCTGGTGCGCTGCTGTCACGCGCCCAGCTCGAGGACCGGCTTTATGGCTGGGGCGAAGAGATCGAGAGCAACGCGGTG
>DATJDY010000047.1:0-7558 GCA_035497155.1 Luteimonas sp. | reverse complement strand
CTGCTCGACACCGCCGACATCGCCGCGGCGATGACGCTCGATGCGTTCGCCGGGCGCCTTGGCGCCTACGCCGAGGAAGTGCATGCGCTGCGCCCGCATCCGGGCCAGGTGCATGTCGCCGCGCGCCTGCGCGCGCTGCTGGCGGGCTCGACGCTGGCCGACATCGCGTACGACCGCGTCCGCGGCAAGAAGGTGCAGCCGCAGGACAGCTATTCGCTGCGCTGCGTGCCGCAGGTGCACGGCGCCGTGCGCGATGCCGTCGCGCAGGCCGCGCGCGTCTTCGAGATCGAGCTCAATGCGGTCACCGACAATCCGCTGGTATTCCCGGAAGCCGTCGACGCGCCGCTGGACCGCCAGGTGATTTCCGCCGGGCACTTCCACGGCATGCCGCTCGCGCTGGCGATGAGCTACGTCAAGGCCGCGATCCCCGTGCTCGCGTCGATCTCGGAGCGGCGCCTCAACAAGCTCGTGGACCCGGCGACCAGCGATGGCCTGCCGGGCTTCCTCGTCGGCAACGAGGACGGCACCGAATCCGGCTTCATGATCATCCAGTACACCGCCGCGGCGATCGTCAACGACCTCGCCAGCCGCGCGATGCCCGCGACCGTCTACTCGATCCCGACATCCGCGAACGCCGAGGACCACGTGTCCATGGGCGCGAACGAGGCGCGGCACGTGCTCGCGATGGCCGACGACCTCGGCAAGGTGCTGGCGCTGGAACTGATGACCGCCGCGCAAGCGCTGGACCTGCGCGTGCGCATGGTCGAAGGCGAAGCGCATCCGGGTCGTGCGGTAGCCGCTGCGCATGCCGCGATCCGAGGGCGCATCGCCTTCCTCGAACATGACCGCGCACTCGATGGCGACGTGCGCACCGCGCTGGCCCTGGTCGACGACCGCACCGTGCTCGACGCTGCGAGGGCCGTGGTGCCGTGATGCGCGTGGCGGCTGTCACGCGATCCGGCCTCCTCGCGCTTGTCGCTGCGCTGGCCGCGATGTCGCCGGCGCCCGCGATGGGGCAGGCGGCACCCGCGAGCCTGCAGCCGACGATGGCCGGCACGGTGTTCGAGGACGCGAACGGCAACGGCGTTCGCGATGCCGCCGAGCGCGGGATTCCCGGCGTGCGGATTTCCAACGGCCGCGACCTGGTCGCCAGCGCCGGCGATGGCAGCTACCGCATCGCGACGCGTGCCGATGCGCCGGTGTTCGCGATCAAGCCGCCGGATCGCAGCTTCGGTCGCCGTGCGGATGGCCTGCCGGCGTCCTGGAGCGATGACACTTCGCGGCCGTTCGACGTCGCGCTGTCGCCGCGCCACGTCGTGCGAGGCCCGATGCAGGTGCTGCTGTTCACCGATCCGCAGGTCAAGTCGGAAACCGACGTCGATTACTACCGCCGCGATATCGTCGAGCCGTTGCGCGGTACCGGCGCGCGGCTGGGATTCACGCTCGGCGACCTCGGCAACGACGCCCCGCAGCTATACCCGTCGCTCAACGCGGTGACGGCATCGCTCGGGCTGCCCTGGCTGCACGTCGCCGGCAACCACGACGTCGATCCCGGCGCGACCGACGACGCGACCTCGCTGCGCGCTTTCCACGCCAGCTACGGCCCGGACACGGTCGCCTGGGAGGAACCGGGCGCCACCTTCATCGGCCTCGACGACATCGTCGCCATGCCCGGCCAGCGCCCGGCCTACGTCGGCGGCCTGCGCGACGACCAGTTCGCCTTCCTCGAGGCCTACCTCCCGACGGTGCCGAAGGATCGATTGCTGGTGATCGGCGTGCACATTCCGTTCTTCGACGCCGCTGCTCCCGGAGCGCCGCCGACGTTCCGCCCGGCCGATCGCGAGCGCCTGTTCGCGCTGCTGCGCGATTTCCCGCACGTGCTGCTGCTCAGCGGCCACACCCACAACCAGCAGCACTTCTTCCACGATGCGAGCGACGGCTGGCACGGCGCGCAGCTGCTGCACGAATACAACGTCGGCGCGGCCTGCGGCGCGTTCTGGTCCGGCGTGGAGGATGCCGACGGCATTCCCGACAGCACGATGAGCGACGGCACGCCGAACGGCTACGCCGTGCTCAACGTGCGCGAACATGGCGACTACGCGCTGGCCTGGCACAACGCCCGCGACGCGGCGGACGCGCAGATCGGCCTGTGGGCGCCGAAGGTGCTGCGCCGCGGCGCCTATCCGGCATGGGGCGTGTACGCCAACGTGTACATGGGCGACGACGCGTCGCGCGTCGAATACCGCATCGACGACGGCGACTGGAAGCCGATGCGGCGGGTGCTGCAGCCCGATCCGCGCCTGCTCGCCGAGAACGCGAAGGACGACACTGCCGACGCGCTGCGCGGCTACGACCGTTCGCCCGAAGCCACGCCATCGAAGCACCTGTGGCGGGGCGCGCTCGCGACCGGCCTCGCCGCCGGCGTGCACCGCGTCGACGTGCGCTATTTCGATCGTTGGCGCGGAGAACAGCGCACCGCGACGTCGTACCGGCTCGACGAAGCCGCTCCCTGAGGCGCATGGGGGCCCCGGCCCGCGATCGGGCAGGGGCTTGACTTCCCCGGACCGCGTGAATTAATGTATTAACACGTTAATACATTCGCACACGATGAAGCAGCGTCCCGAACCCTTGCCGCCCCGCGACGCCAGCGCCTCCTTCCGGGCGCTGGCGCGGGCGCTTGCGGAACTGGACGACCCGAAGGACGTCGCGGCGTTCCTCGAGGACCTGTGCACGCCCGCCGAGCTCGAGGCCATGGCCGACCGCTGGCGGGTCGTGCCGTTGCTGGAGCAGGGCCTGCCGTACCGCGAGATCCACGACCGCACCCAGGTCAGCGTCACCACCGTGGGCCGCGTCGCCCGCACCCTCGAGCGCGGTACCGGCGGTTACGCCACCGCGCTGGCGCGCACGCGCCGCCACCACCACCACCACGCTTCCCACTAGAAGGCTGCCCGCATGGCTGACACCGCCCTGCAGGCGGTGCGCCAGCGATTGCGCATCGCCATACAGAAGAACGGACGACTCGGAGAACCCGCGCGCGCGCTGCTGTCCGCCTGCGGCCTGGCCTGGCGCGAACAGCGCGACCAGCTGTTCTGCCAGGCCGAGGACGCGCCGTTCGACCTGCTGCTCGTCCGCGACGACGACATCCCGCGGCTGCTGGCGGAAGGGCATTGCGAGCTCGGCATCGTCGGGCGCAACGTGCTCGGCGAGCAATGCGCGCGGGCCCGCGAACAGGGCGGCGTGCCGGCCCCGGTCGAGTTGCGCGCGCTCGCCTTCGGCGAGTGCCGGCTCGCGCTGGCGGTACCGGACACGCAACCGTGGACCGGTCCTGCCGGCCTGGCGGGGCAGCGGATCGCCACGAGCCATCCGGCGCTGCTGCGCGCGTGGCTCGCGGAGCGCGGCATCGATGCGCGCGTCGTGACCTTGTCCGGATCGGTGGAGATCGCGCCACGCCTCGGCCAGGCGGAAGCCGTGTGCGATCTCGTTTCCTCCGGCCGCACGCTGGCCGCCAACCGGCTCGTGCCGGTCGAGGACGTGCTCGCCAGCGAGGCCGTGCTGGCCGGGGCCGGCCAGCCGCTGGATCCGGTGCGGGGCGCGCTGCTCGATGGCCTGCTGCGGCGCATCGACGGCGTGCTGCGCACGCGCGACCGCCGGCTCCTGGTGTTCAGCGCGCGTCGGGCCGCCTTGCCGGGCTTGCTGGCCCTCATGCCCGACGCCGGCCCTCCGACGGTTTGTCCCATCGAAGACGGCGACAGCGTTTCGCTGCAGGCCTTGTGGCCCGGCATCGTGTCCTGGCAACGGCTGGAAGCGCTGGAGCGCGCCGGCGCGCGCGGGCTGATGGTGCTGCCTGTCGAGAGGATGCTGGCATGAGGCGCGTGGACTGGTCGCGCCTGGACGAGGCCGGCAGGCAGCGCATCCTGCAACGTCCCGCGCGTCGCGCCGAAGCGGGCGTGCAGGCGACGGTCGCCGCGATCTTCGACGCGGTCACCGCGCGGGGCGATGCGGCGCTGCGCGAATTCGCCGAACGCTTCGATGGCGCGGCGCCAGCGCGCTTCGAACTCGACGAAGGCTCGATCGGCGCAGCGTCGACGCAGTTGCCTCCCGCGCTGCGCGCCGCCATCGACGAAGCGGCGACGCGCATCGAGGCCTTCCACCGCGCCTGCCTGTCCGCGGACATCGCGCTCGAGACGGCCGCCGGCGTCCGCTGCGAGCGCGTGTTCCGTCCCATCGACAGCGTCGGCCTGTACGTTCCCGCCGGCAGCGCGCCACTGCCGTCGACCGCGCTGATGCTGGCGATCCCGGCGATGCTCGCGGGGTGCCAGCGCATCGTGCTGTGCACGCCACCGGGCGCCGGCGGAGTGCCGGATCCCGCGGTGCTCGCGGTGGCGGCGCGGGTGCCGGGCATCCGTGTCTTCGCACTGGGCGGCGCGCAGGCGATCGCTGCGATGGCGCTGGGCACCGCAAGCGTCCCGCGCTGCGACAAGCTGTTCGGCCCGGGCAACGCGTATGTCGACGCCGCCAAGCAGTTCGCGGCGCAGCGGCCCGGCGGCCCGGCGATCGATCTGCCCGCGGGGCCGTCGGAGCTGCTGGTGATCGCCGATTCGGGCGCCGATCCCGCGTTCGTCGCCGCCGACCTGCTGTCGCAGGCCGAGCACGGGCCGGACTCGCAGGTCCTGTTGCTGTCCGACGATGCCGCATTCCTCGATGCCGTGGATGCCGCGCTCGCGGAACAGTTGCCCCGCCTGCCGCGCGCCGCGTTCGCGCGCGAGGCGCTGGCGTCGTCGCATGCCGTGCTCGTCCCCACGCTCGACCAGGCGTTCGCGATCAGCAACGCCTATGCACCCGAGCACCTGTCGCTGGCGCTGCGCGCGCCGCGCGCCTGGCTCGGTCGCGTCGAGTCGGCGGGCGCCGTGTTCCTCGGCGACTGGACGCCCGAGACGCTGGGCGATTACTGCAGCGGGAGCAACCACGTGCTGCCGACCGGCGGCAGTGCCCGCGCCTGGAGCGGCTTGTCGGTGGATGCGTTCCGCAAGGCCATCGCGGTCCAGGAGGCGACGCGCGCGGGGCTGGAAGGCGCCGGGCCCTGCGCGGCGACGCTGGCGCGGGCGGAGCGCCTCGTCGCGCACGCGCGCGCGGTCGAACTGCGGCTGGAGCGGGCGGCATGAACGCCTCCTCGACCGGCGTCCTGCGCGAGGACCTGCGCGATTTCGCGGGCTATGCGTCCGCGCGCCAGCAGGCGGTGGATGCGGCCATCCGCCTGGATGCGAACGAGTCGCCGTGGCCGAGCGCCGCGGACGTGCCGGCCGGGCTGCGCTGCTACCCCGAGCCGCAGCCGCGCGCGCTGGCGACGGCGCTGGCGCAGCTGCATGGCGTGGCGCCCGAACGCGTGCTGGCCACGCGCGGCAGCGACGAGGGCATCGACCTGCTGCTGCGCGCGACCTGCGCGCCGGGGCGGGGCGCGATCGTCACCACGCCGCCGACCTTCGGCATGTACGCGGTCTGCGCCCGGCTGCATGGCGCGCGCGTGCTGGAGGTGCCCTTGCTCGACGGCGGCGACGGATTCCGCGTCGACCTCGCTGCAGTCGGCGACGCGGTCCTCGCTTCGGGCGCGCGCCTGGTGTTCCTGTGCTCGCCCGGCAATCCCACGGGCGACGTCGTGCCTCTGGCCGGCATCGCGGCACTGGCGCGACGCCTGGCGGGGAGCGCCCTGGTCGTCGTCGACGAGGCCTATGGCGAGTACGCCGGCGTGGTGTCCGCGGCGTCGCTGCCGGAGGCGGCTGACAACATCGTGGTGCTGCGCACGCTGTCGAAGGCGCATGCGCTCGCCGGCGCGCGCGTCGGCTGCGTCATCGCGCCGCCGCCGATCGTCGCGGCGCTGCGGCGGTGCCAGGCGCCGTATCCGCTGCCTGCACCGAGCGTGGCGGCCGCGCTCTCGGCGCTGGCGCCCGGCGCGCTGGCGCGCACCCAGGCACGGGTCCGGCGCATCCGCGTCGCGCGTGACCGGCTCGCCGCACGCCTGCGCACGCTGCCGGCGGTGCGGCGCGTCGACGCCTCCGGTGGCAATTTCCTGCTGCTGCGGCTCGTCGACGCCGATGCCGCCATCGCCCGGCTGCGCACGGCGGGCATCGCCGTGCGCGACATGCGCGCGGTGCCGGCGCTCGCCGACGCGGTCCGCGCCACTGTCGGCACCGCGCGCCAGAACGCCGCGCTGTTCGACGCGCTGGCGCAGTCGGGGGAGGGCGCATGAGCGGCGCCCCCATCCTGTTCGTCGACCGCGATGGCACGCTGGTCGAGGAACCGGCCGACTTCCAGGTCGACGATTACGCGAAGCTGCGCTTCGTGGCCGGCGCGATCCCCGCGCTCGCGCGCCTGCGCGCGGCCGGCTATCGCCTGGTGATGGTCACCAACCAGGACGGCCTGGGCACGCCGGCTTTTCCGCGCGCGGCCTTCGATGGCCCGCAGGCGCTGCTCATGCAGCTGCTGGACAGCCAGGGCGCCGGCTTCGAGGAAGTGCTGGTGGACGACAGCCTGCCCGAGGCGCCGGCGCCGACGCGCAAGCCCGGCCTCGGCCTGGTCCTGCACCTGCTGCGCGACCGCAGCGTCGACTGGGCGCGTTCGGCGGTAGTGGGCGACCGCGACACCGACCTGGCGTTCGCCGAGAACCTGGGCGTGCGCGGTTTGAAGCTCGCTTCGCCCGTGTTCGGCGACGGCGTGTCGTGGCTGGAGATCGCGCGGCTCCTGCTCGACGCGCCCCGCATCGCGACGGTGGAGCGCGCGACGCGTGAAACGCGCATCACGGTGACGGTGGACCTGGACCGCGCCGCCGATCCCGACGTGCGCACCGGGCTGGGCTTCTTCGACCACATGCTCGCGCAACTCGGCACCCACGCGGGGATCGCGCTGCGCCTGCGCTGCGAGGGCGACCTCGAGGTGGACGAGCACCACGTCGTCGAGGACTGCGCGCTCGCGCTCGGTGCGGCGCTGCGCGATGCGCTGGGCGGCAAGCGCGGCATCGGCCGCTACGGCTTCACCCTGCCGATGGACGAATCGGTCGCGGAAGCAGTGCTGGACCTCTCCGGCCGCGCGTTCTTCGCCTTCGACGGCACGTTCGCCCGCGAGCGCGTCGGCGACCTGCCGACCGAACTCGTCCCGCACTTCTTCCGCTCGCTGGCGGAGGGCGCCGGCATGGCGCTGCACCTGCGGGTGCGCGGCGACAACGAGCACCACAAGGTCGAGGCCTGCTTCAAGGCGGTCGCGCGCGCGCTGCGCCAGGCGGTGCGGCGGGAGGGCGCGCAGCTGCCCAGCAGCAAGGGGACCCTGTGAGCCGGCCGGCGACGCCGGGCGTGGCGATCGTGGATGCCGGCGGCGCGAATTTCGCGTCGGTGCGCTGCGCCCTCGAGCGCGTCGGCGCGCGCGTCGCCCTCGCCCGCGATGCCGATGGCCTGCGCGGCGCCGAACGCATCGTGCTGCCCGGCGTCGGCGCCGCCGCGCCGGCCATGGCCCTGCTGCGCGAGCGCGGCTTCGCGTCGGCGCTGGGCCAGGCGGGCGTGCCGCTGCTGGG
>DATJDY010000046.1:0-2180 GCA_035497155.1 Luteimonas sp. | reverse complement strand
TCAAACCCAGATCCGTTGCGTCGGTGTTCATCTCGATCGCGAGCGCGATCTCGGAGATCAGATCGCCGGCGTTGGAACCGACGATGCCGCCGCCGATGACGCGATGCGTGGCTTCGTCGAACACCAGCTTGGTGAAACCCTCGGTGCGGCCGATGCCGATCGCGCGCCCGCTCGCCGCCCACGGGAACTTGCCGACGCCGATCTTCAGTCCCTTGGCCTTGGCTTCGGTCTCGGTGACGCCGACCCAGGCGATTTCCGGATCGGTGTAGGCCACCGACGGGATCACGCGCGCGACCCACTCGCGCTTCATGCCTGCCGCGACTTCCGCGGCGAGGTGCGCTTCGTGCGTGGCCTTGTGCGCGAGCATCGGCTGGCTGACGAGGTCGCCGATGGCGAAGATGTGCGGCACGTTGGTGCGCATCTGCGCGTCGACCGCGATGAAGCCGCGCTCGCTGACGGCGACGCCGGCCTTCTGCGCGTCGAGCTTGCCGCCGTTCGGCGCGCGGCCGACGGCGACCAAGACGCGGTCCCAGGTGTTCGCAGCGGGCATGCTCGCGCCTTCGAACGTGCACTCGATGCCGGGCTTCGTGGCCTTCGCGGCGACGACCTTGGTCTTGAGGTGCACGGCGACGCCCTGCTTCTTCAGGCGGTCGGCGAGCGGCTTGACCAGGTCCGCGTCGGCGCCGGGCATCAGCTGGTCCATGAACTCGACCACGGTGACCTGGCTGCCGAGCGCGCGATACACCGTCGCCATTTCGAGGCCGATGATGCCGCCGCCCACGACGAGCAGCGACTTCGGCACGTCGGCGAGTTCGAGCGCGTCGGTGGAATCGAGGACGCGGGCATCGTCCCACGGGAACATCGGCAGTTTCACCGCCTGCGAGCCGGCGGCGATGACGCATTGCGCGAAACGCAGCAGCTGCGTCTTGCCGTCTTCCGCCGCGATTTCGAGTTCGTTGGCGGACACGAATTTCGCCGTGCCCTGCACCACGCGCACCTTGCGCTGTTTCGCCATGCCGGCGATGCCCTTGGTGAGCTGGCCGACGACCTTGTCCTTGTAGGCGCGCAGCTTGTCGATGGCGATCGCCGGCTTGCCGAAGTCGACGCCGTAGTCGCTGGCGTGCGCGGCCTGCTCGATGACGTCGGCGGCGTGCAGCAGCGCCTTCGACGGAATGCAGCCGACGTTGAGGCAGACGCCGCCGAGCGCGGCGTAGCGCTCGACGAGCACGGTGTCGAGGCCGAGGTCGGCGGCGCGGAACGCGGCCGTGTAGCCACCGGGGCCGGCACCCAGCACCAGCATCGCGCACTCGATGTCGGCCTTGCGGCCGGTGCCGGCGGCGGCCTGCGGCGCGGGTGTCGACGGAATCGCAGCCGCTTGCGCGGCGGGCGCGCTGGCGGGCTTCGCGGATGCGGGCGCGGGCGCGGGGGCGGATGCGACTGGCGCAGGAGCGGTTGCCGCGGCGGCCGGCTTCGCCGCCGGCGCTTCCGCGGCGCCTTCGGCTTCGAGCACCGCGATCGCGCTGCCCTCGGCCACCGTGTCGCCGAGCTTGACCTTCAGCTCACGGACCACGCCAGCGGCCGGCGACGGCACTTCCATCGTCGCCTTGTCCGACTCCAGCGTGACGAGGCCCTGGTCCTTCGCCACCGTGTCGCCGACGGCGACGAGCAGTTCGATCACCGGCACGTCGTCGTAGCCGCCGATGTCGGGAACCCTCACTTCGATCTTGTTGGCCATGCGCGTGCGCCCCGGTTACAGCATCGCCCGGCGCATGTCGCCGAGCAGCTGCGCGAGGTAGGCGGTGAAGCGCGCGGCCGCGGCGCCATCGATCACGCGATGGTCGTAGCTCAGCGACAGCGGCAGCACGAGGCGCGGCTGGAACGCCTTGCCATCCCACACCGGCTTCATGGAAGACTTCGATACGCCGAGGATCGCGACTTCCGGTGCGTTGACGATCGGCGTGAACGCCGTGCCGCCGATGCCGCCCAGCGAACTGATCGTGAAGCAGCCGCCCTGCATCTCGGCCGGGCCGAGCTTGCCCTCGCGCGCCTTGGCCGCGAGTTCGCCGGATTCGGCGGCGATCTCCATCACGCCCTTGCGGTCGCAATCGCGGATCACCGGCACGACCAGGCCGTTCGGCGTGTCGGCCGCGAAGCCGACGTGGAAATACTTCTTCAGCACC
>DATJDY010000045.1:0-3214 GCA_035497155.1 Luteimonas sp. | reverse complement strand
ACTCGCTGGATAGCCCGACGGCGCAGGGCGGGCGCGGCCTCGCGCGCGGCCTGGTGTACGACCGCGCCGGGCATCTCGTCGCAAGCACCACGCAGGAAGGCCTGATCCGCGTCGTCTCCGACGCGGCGGCTGCCGCGCACGTACCGAAGCAGGACTGAGACGCATGCGCCAGGTCTTCACCAGCCCCCGGCTCGAGAACGCCGAACGCGTCGCGCAACTGCTGCGCGACGCCGGCATCGAGGTGAAACTGCGGCACGGACGTTCGTATCGCGGCGCGCTGCGCGGCGACTTCAGCTATCGCGACCAGGCGCGCACCGAGCCGCAACCGACGGTCTGGGTCGTGCAGTCGGAACAGCAGCCGCAGGCGCGCGCGCTGCTGCGCGAGCAGGGCCTTCTCGACAGCACACGCAACGACACCGGGTACCGGCTGCCCGCGTTCCGCAGCGAGGAAGGCGACGCGCTCGACGATCCCGCGCGGCGCCGCGCGTTCCGGCTCAAGCTCGGCCTGCTGCTGGTGATCGTGCTGGTGATCGGGCTGGGGTTTTTCTCGCAGCTGCGCAACGGCAAGTCGCCGGACGCCGCGCGTGCCGCGAAAGCATCCGTGCCCACGTTGCCGGCGGGGATGTCCGCGACACCGGATGCGCTCGCCGTCGCCGTGCTCGCCGGCGAGTTGCCGAAGCGCGCGGACCAGGCGATCTGCCTGGCGATCGACGGGCATGATCCCGCGCCTTCGCTGCTGGCCGCGCTGCCCGCGACGCCCGGGCAGGTGATCCCGCTGTCGCAATGCCCGGCGGTGGACGTGCCGCGGTTGTCGATCGCCGATTACCAGGTGCGTGCGGGCGCCACGAATGGCGCCGGCAACATCAGCCTGGCGCGCGTGCCCCAGGCGGGTGCGACGCCGGTGGTGGAAACCTACGAAGTCGCGCTGTCCGCGAAGGGCTGGCGCGTCGTCGAACTGTTGTGACCGCGCGGCCGGTGCAGCCGCGCGATCGATTGAACTACGCGCGCCTCAGCGGCGACGCACCGGCTGCAGCTCGCTGCGGCTGAGGAAGCCGTCGCGGTTGTCGTCCATCCACGCGAAGCGCTTGGCCAGGCGCGGCATCTTCTCCGCCACTTCGGTCTTGCTGAGCTTGCCGTCGCGGTTGAGGTCGGCGCCGGTGAAGCGCTGGTCGAAGGCCTGCTGCATCTTCGCCATGCGCTGCGGGCGCATGCGCTCGCCGTAGGCGCGCAACTCCGAACGGACGATGTAGCCGTCGTGGTTGGCGTCGATGGCGGCGAAGTCCTTGCCGAGGCGCTCGGACATGCGGCCCTTGCCGTCGATTTCGGCGCGCGCGATGCGGCCGTCGCCGTTGGCGTCGAGGCGGGCGAGGCCTTCCATGCCGCGGCCGTGGCGGGACATGCCGTGGCGCGCGCCGCGCGCGGCATGGTCGCGATGGAACTGGTGCGCGCCCGCGCCTTGCGCGGCCGGCTGGGCCGGCATCGGCTGGGCGGCCGTGGACTGCGCGAGCGCGGCGGTCGAGGCCGTCGCGGCGGCCAGGGCCAGGGTGAGCAGGGCAATGCGGTTCATGTGGAGCTCCGGGATGGCGGCACTGCGCCGCCGATGCCAGATCAACGCGGGGGCGGCGACCGGGTTGACCCAGCGCCACGCGCGTTCAGCCCGCGGACAGCGCGCCTGCGCCTGCGCGACGCGACGCGGGGGCAACAACGCCCAAGCCGTCGCGCACTCGCTCCACGGCGCTATCCTTCGGCCATGGGCAGCGGCAACGACAACGGCAGCGAACGGCGCGACGCCGGCTTGCGGGTGTTCCACACCGGCGAGCATCCCTGCGGCTACTGGCCCGAGCGCACTGCGCGCGACCTGGTGCTGGATCCCAGCGACGAGCGCTTGCTTGAGCTGTACCCGCTCGCGCTGCGTTCCGGTTTCCGCCGCTCCGGCGACATCGTGTACCGACCGCATTGCCGCGGCTGCCGCGCCTGCGTGCCGGTGCGCATCGACGTCGCCGCGTTCGCGCCCGACCGCAGCCAGCGCCGCTGCCTCGGGCGCAATGCCGACGTCGACGCGCGCATCGTGCCGGCGCAGCGCAGCGACGAGCACCTCGCGCTGTACCGGTGCTACCTCGGCGCGCGCCATCGCGGCGGCGGCATGGACGACCACGGCGCGATGGAGTTCGACCAGTTCCTCGTCGGCTCGTGGTCGCAGGGCCGTTTCCTCGAGCTGCGCGAACACGGCACGCATCGCCTGCTCGCGGTCGCGGTGACCGACCTCGCCGGCGACAACGCGCTGTCGGCGGTGTACACGTTCTTCGATCCCGACGAAGCGAAGCGCAGCCTCGGCACGCTCGCGATCCTCAGCCAGCTCGAATGGGCGCGCCGCGACGCGCGCGCGCACCTGTACCTGGGCTACTGGATCGATGGCCACCGCAAGATGGATTACAAGCGGCGCTTCGCCGCGATCGAAACCTTCGACGGACGCGAGTGGCATCCGCCGGCGGAAGCAACGCCGCCGTCGACAGCGCCGGAGACCGGCCGCGCCGGCTAGGCCTTGGCGTCCGGCGCGGACGCGGCCGCGGGTTCCGGCATCGCGATCGGCGACGGCACCACCCGCGGCCCGAAACCGAAGCTGCCGTCGCTCTGGCTCGACACGATCATCCGCACCATCGAGCCCGGCACCATCAGTTCCAGCTGCACGGTCTTGCCCTCGGCGGTGACGCCCTGCAGGGTCATCTCGATCAGAGCGCCGCCGGTGTCGATTTCCTTGCAGACGATGTGCTGCCCGGCGGGGCTGTCGCTGAGGTAGGGCTTGATCGCGTCGCCCAGGGCTTCCAGCGCCTGCGGGAAGAAGAAGACCGCGTATCCGCTGCTCTCGTTCATGGCCGCAGTGTACCCGGCCGGCGTCGACGGCCCGCAACGATCGCCGCCCACCGGGCGCGGCTTCCGGGCCGCGCGGCGCATGGCGCCGCATGCGATCCTTCGCGGATGCGCCCTCGCCCGCCCTCGCCGACGGCCCTCGATTCCGCGCCCGCGCCTGCGCGATGGCTGCGCGCGATCGCCTGCGCAGCTTGCTGCGCGTGGCTGGCGGCGTGTACGCCGCAACCGCCGTTCGCACAGCTGTCGGGCCTGCTGCTCGACTCGCAACTGTCGGAGATCAGCGGCATCGCCGCCTCGCACCGGCACGAGGACGTGCTGTACGTCGCCAACGACGGCGGCAACGCCG
>DATJDY010000044.1:0-2365 GCA_035497155.1 Luteimonas sp. | reverse complement strand
CTCGCCAGTTATGCGCGCCTGCTGAAGGAGGCCGCCGACGGCGACGCCGCATTCGCCGATGGCGACGGCATTGACCCGGACGACGCGGACCCCGACCATCCCGGGGCGCGCAGCGCCGCGTCGCAGCCCTCGCCGGGCCAGGCCGGGCTGCTGGCCACCGACGTGCCCGAGGCCGCGCGCGCCGCGAGCCTGCTGGACAGCAAGTCGCACCGCTTCGACGACATGGTCCAGTACAACCCGGCCGTGCAGGCCGCGATCCGGCGCTGGCTCACCGACATGCGCGGGCAGCTGCTCGACACCTACGAGAACTACGAATACCTGCGCCAGCTGATGTGGCCTTCGTTCCAGCGCGCGGGGCTGCCCGAAGCGCTGCTGTTCGGGATCATGGCCAAGGAATCCAACGGCAAGGTGCATGCGGGATCGCGCGTGGGCGCCGCCGGGCCGATGCAGTTCATGTACGCCACCGGCAAGCGCTTCGGCCTGGGCCAGGACGCGACCGGCTTCGACACGCGCTACGACCCGCTCGCCTCGGCGCAGGCCAGCGCGGCCTACCTCAACGAGCGCATGGCCGAACTCAACGGCAACATCGAGCTGGCGCTCGCCGCGTACAACGGCGGCGAAGGTCGCGCGCGCCGCGTGTACGAGGCCAGCGGCGGCCGTGGTTTCTGGGACGCGTCGGTGTACGCGCAATTCCCGGCGGAAACGCGCGACTACGTGCCGATGGTGATTGCCGCGGCCTGGTTGTACCTGCATCCGAAGCGCTATGGCCTGTCGTTCCGCGACGTGGACGCGCGACCGGCGCCGCTGGTGCTGCAGAAGCCGGATTCGCTCTACGGCCTGACCATCTGCCTGGGCGACTACGGCACGCGCGACGGTTACCTGCGCACGCTCCGCAACCTCAATTCGCGCATCCAGGCCGACACCATGCTGCCGGCCGGAACGCAGCTGCGCGCCAGCGCGCACATCGTCGGCCTGTATTCGCGCTACTGCGTGCAGGGCCCGCGCGCCATGCTCGCGCAGACGCTGCTGGCTAGCGACGCCCGCACCGCCATCGTGCAGGCCGCGCCTGCCGCACCGGTGACCGAGGCGACCGCGGCGGCGTTGCCCGCGAACGCGAAATTCCCGGCGCGCCCGAAGCATTACCAGGTGCAGCGCGGCGAGACGCTGAGTTCGATCGCGCGCAAGTTCCAGTGCACGCCGGCCGACCTGGCGAAGGGCAACAAGATCAAGGCGCCCGCCTATCGCATCAAGCCGGGCCAGCGGCTCAAGCTCGACGCCTGCAAGCAGTAGGGATGCAAGCAGCAGGGGTGCATGCTGCCCGGAACCGTCCCGGGAGCCGGGTCAGGCCAGGGTCGCGAGGCGCTCGCCGAGCCGCACGGGAGACTCCGCGCCGAGGCCCGGCGCGAGCGCGGCCACGCCCGGCGGCAGCAGCACGATGACCGTCGACCCATAGTTGAAGCGTGCCATCTCGGCGAAGCGTTCCAGCACGATGTGCTGCCTGCCGTAGTCCTTCGCCGTCACCGCATCGCCATAGCGGGGGATTTCGACGCCGCTCCAGGTCGTTTCCACGCCCGAGACCAGCAGCGCGCCGACCATCACCACGGCCATCGGCCCGAAATCGCAGTCGAAGTGGCACACCAGGCGCTCGTTGCGCGCGAACAGCCGCGGCACTTCGCGCACCGCCGCCGGCCCGACCGAGAACAGGCGTCCCGGCACGTGCACCGTCCGCAGCAGGCGCCCGGTCCAGGGCATGTGGACGCGGTGGTAATCGCGCGGCGACAGGTACACGGTCGCGTACAGCCCTTCGGCGAAGGGCATCGCGGCATCGGCTTCGCCGAGCAGTTCGGCGGCCGTGAACGACTGGCCCTTGGCCTGGAAGATGCGCCCGCCGTGGATCGCACCGCACTGGCTGATGCGGCCGTCCGCCGGCATCAGCAACGCGCGCGGATCGGGATCGGGCTGGCGCGCGCCGGGCTTCAGCGCGCGGGTGAAGAATGCATTGAAGCTTTCGTAGGCATGCGCGTTCGATTCCAGCGCTTCCGACAGGTCGACCCCGAAGCGCGCCACCACCTGGTCGATGAGCCAGCGCCGCACCCGCGGGCTGCGCGAATAGGCGAGCCGCCGCGCGAGCGCCGACAGCAACCGGTGCGGCAGGACATGGGTGACGGTGGTCAGCGCGTCCATCGTGCGGGCCTTCGCCGGGTCAGCGCCGCGCTTGGGTGAGGGCGATGAGGTCGGCGGCAATGGCCTGCGCATCCAGCCCGGCTTCGCCCGATGGCTGGATGACGCCCGCCATGCGCGCCTGCGGATCGAGCACCGCCAGCGCGGCGGAATGGTCGACGCTGTACTGGTCGGCGGGCGCGCC
>DATJDY010000043.1:0-25540 GCA_035497155.1 Luteimonas sp. | reverse complement strand
ATATTCTGCATCCCGCTATTTCCGTCCAGTCTAACAATTGTTTATGGATGACGATTGATTTATTGGCCGCGCTTTCTCCAATGTAATTAAACACTTTGTTACGCATTTCGGGTAGAAAATAATTATCCATCATGCGCAGATAGATACCTGCCAGCTTTTTCAAGTCGTATTCCTTTCCGTCCATTTTCAGGATACCTGAAAATTTATTTTGCTGATATTTTATAGAAAGATCATATAGCTCGCCTTCGATGGCGCTGGCCACCCAGGGCTCGCCGGTGGGCGCGGTCGCCCAGACGAAGCCGCCGTCCCAGGGCGCGTTCTTCGCGACGTGCGGCTTGCCGCCGTACACGATGCGCAGCGCTGCCCTGCCCCCGGCCGCGAGCGGTTCCGGCAACGCGACGGTCATTCGCCCTTCCGGATTGGACCACGCGCCCGCCGCGACCGCCTTGCCGTCGACGCTGACCGACGTGACTGCGTAGTTGTGATCGAGGTCCACCACGAGGTGCTGCAGCGGCTTCGTCGCGCGGAAGGTCAGCGTCGCGTCGCCGTCGATGCGGCGCTGCGCGGGATCCACCTTGAAGCGCAGGTCGGCATGCTCGAACACCACCGCTTCCTGCTCCGGCGCGCGCGCCAGGCCGGACTGCACGGTGGTCGCGGTGAGGGCCGGCTGCACTTCGGCGTCCTGCGCCGGCTGCGCCTGGGCCCGCGCCGCGCCGGTCGCAGCCAGCAGGACCGCACCGAGCAGCATCGCCCCCGGCAGTGCTGCCCGCGGAGGCAACACCGCGATGGACAACACCTCCAACGCGTTCTTCCGCCCCCTGCCGCCGATCCGCTCCATGAATGCTTCCCCATCCGGAAATGAACGTCAGTCTTACGACGCGCGGCCGAATCGGCGCAAGTGCGCATCGTCCCTTCCAGGCTCAGATCGCGTTAAGCGGATTTCACGTGTAGTGGACACGACGCGAACGAGTCCGTTCCGCGCACGCTCCGGAGCCGCCATGAACCGCCAAGCCACCCAACGAATCCTCGCCGCCGGCACCCTCGCCGCGTTGTTCGCGGCCGGCATCGCGAATGCCGCCATCCGGCCGCCGCAGGACGGCGATCGCGACCGCCCGCAACAGGCCCGCAAGGAACACCGCCAGGAGGCCCGCGCCGAAGGGAGGCAGCAAGCGCAGCAATCCGTGCAGGCGCAGCAGGTCCGGGAAGCCCGGCAAGCGCAGTTCCGGCAGCGTGGCGAGGACCGTCGCGAGACGACGCAGGAAAGGCGAGACGACCGCCGCGACGCCATGCAGCAGGCCCGTGGCGAGCGCCGCGACTGGCAGCAGGATCGCCGCGATGACCGGCGCGACGCGCGCCAGGATCGCCGCGAAGACCGCCAGGACTGGCGGCAGGACCGCCGCGACGACCAGCGCGAGGCGCGCCAGGATCGTCGCGAGGACCGCCAGGACTGGCGCCACGACCGCCGCGACGACCGCGGCGACTGGCGACGCGACGCGCGCAACGATGCACGCCAGCGCATCGCCTACGCCCGTTACCAGCAGGACTACAACCGCCGCCTGCGCGACTTCCACATCCGCATGGCGCCGCGCTACTACGTCCGGCCGGCGCATTACCGCTACTTCTACGGCGGCACCTGGTACACCACCAGCAACTACGGCGCCGACGTCCTGCGCCAGGCCGTGGACTGGGGTTATCGCGAAGGCGTGCGCGCCGGCCGCGCCGACCGCAATGACGGCTGGCAGCCCGATTACCGCGATTCCATCGCCTGGCGCGACGGCGGCTTCGGCTTCGGCGGCCGTTACGTGAGCCGCGCCGACTACGCGTACTACTTCCGCCAGGGCTTCCAGCGCGGTTATGACGACGGCTACTTCGGCCGCATGCAGTACGGCCGCTACGTCAACAACGACGTCGTGATCGCGCAAGCCGTGATCGCCACGATCCTCGGCCTGCAGCTGCTCCGCTAGCCGGCGTCGCCGCCCGGCGCGACCGGCAATCGCCAGCCGCGCCGGATGGCGAGGTAGCGCAGCACGAACACCAGCACCGCGCCGGCCGCGAGGACCGGCGCCTGCGGCAGGCCCAGGCGCTCGCCCGCCACCACCACGGCCGCGCCCGCGAGCGCGGCCACCGCGTAGAGGTCGGCCTGCAGCACCACCGGGATGCGCGCGGCGAGGATGTCGCGGGCGATGCCGCCGCCGATGCCGGTCAGCATGCCGAGCAGCATCGCCGACACCGGATTGAGTCCCGCGGCCAGCGCCTTGGTCGCGCCGGTCACCGCGAACAGGCCCAGGCCCACCGCATCGAACAGCTGCACCGGGTTGCGCAGGCGCTCGACGTCGCCGCTGCGGAAAAACGTCGCCAGCCCGGCGGCGCAGCTCACGGCGACGTAATGCCAGCCCGCCAATGCCGCCGGCGGCGTGGCGCCGATCAGCACGTCGCGCGCGATGCCGCCCGACACCGCCGCGGCGAACGACAGCACCAGCACCCCGAACAGGTCCAGCCGCTTGCGCACGCCCAGCGTCGCGCCGCTGATCGCGAACACGAACGTGCCGAGCAGGTCGAGCGCGTAGACGAAGGGATGCGTCTCCATCGGCTACGGCCGATGCAGCAGGAACGGCACCAGCGCCAGCGCCGCGAGCGCGGCGAGGATGCCGAGGATCGAGAGCAGCACGCGCAGCGGCTCGCGCCGGACGACGTCGCCGAAGGTTTCCGCGGTGCCGTCGCGCAGCGCCGCCGCGCGCTCGGCGCGGGCGCGTTCGCGGCGGCCGTCCTGGTATTCGGCCATCAGCGCCTTCGCGCGCGGCATGTCCTCGTCGTCGCGCACCCAGATGCCGCCGTGCGAGATGCCCCAGCGGCTGGGCTCGGTCTCGTACCAGGGGACATGCGCCGCATCGAGCATCGCCCGCACGTCGGCGGCTTCGTCGTCGGGCACCAGTCGCATCTTGAGCAGCAGCTTCGCCATGCGCGGATCATAAGCCGTAGACTGGCCGCGGGCAGCAGCGGGGTCGCGGGATGCACGGCGAATACAAGGTGCCGGGGGGCAAGCTGGTGGTGGTGGACCTCGAAGTCGCGGACGGCGTGCTCGCGCGCGTGCAGGTCAGCGGCGACTTCTTCCTCGCGCCCGATTCCGCGCTGGACGCGATCAACGCGGCGCTGCGCGGCCTGCCCGCCGATGCCGGCGAAGGGCTGCTCGCCGCGGCCGCGCGCGTCGGCGCCGGCCCCGACGCCACCTGGTTCGGGATCACGCCGGAGGGCATCGCCGTCGCGGTGCGGCGCGCGCTCGGCCACCAGGCCGCCGCGCCGGTGGGCGCCACCGCATGAGTCGCAGCAGCTGGCACGACCACGCCTGGCAGCTCGTCCACGAGCCGCCGCAATCGCCAGCGCTGCACATGGCGCTGGACGACGTTCTCATCGACGAAGTGTCCGCCGGCCGGCGCGGCCCGACGCTGCGGATCTGGGAATGGGCGTCGCCCGCGGTGGTGATCGGCCGCTTCCAGTCTCTGCGCAACGAAGTGGACATGGACGCCGCGCGCCGCCACGGCATCGAGGTCGTGCGCCGGATCAGCGGCGGCGGCGCGATGTTCATCGAGCCCGGCAACACGATCACCTATTCGATCTTCGCGCCGCTCGACATGGTCGAGGACATGAGCTTCGAGCAGGCCTACGCGCTGATGGACGCGTGGGTGATCGCCGCGCTCGGCGAACTCGGCATCCAGGCGTGGTACCAGCCGTTGAACGACATCGCCTCGCCCGCCGGCAAGATCGCGGGGGCCGCGCAGGCGCGCCGCGGCAAGGCGGTGCTGCACCACGTGACCATGGCCTACGACATCGACGCGGACAAGATGCTGCAGGTGCTGCGCATCGGCCGCGAGAAGCTGTCGGACAAGGGGACGAAAAGCGCGCAGAAGCGCGTGGACCCGCTGCGCAGCCAGACCGGCCTCGAACGCGAGGCGATCATCGCGGCGCTGGTCGAATCGTTCCGGCAACGCCATGGCGGGCTCGCCATCGGCGGCTTGCGGCCGGAAGAACTCGAACGCGCGAATGCGCTGGCGCGCGAGAAATTTTCAAGCGAGGCGTGGACCACGCTCGTTCCCTAGCGCAGCTGGCTGTCCTTGCTGCCACGGCGGTTGTAACCCGCGTGCGCGCCGTCCTCGCGATCTTCGGCTTCCTGGCAGGGAACGCACAGGCGCACGCCCGGGATCGCCTTGCGTCGCGCCTCGGGGATCGACGCATCGCATTCCTCGCAGCGCGCAAGGCCCGGCCCGCTGGGCAGCCGGCTGCGCGCACGGCGGATCGCATCCTCGACGGTCGCGTCGATCTGCTCCTGTACCGCTCCGTCGCCAGCCCAGCCCGTTGCCATGGTGGAATCTTACCGCTGCCACCCCCGCGCCGGCCTGAACGCGCCGCCCGCGCATTCAAGGGCCTGAACGCCGTTATGCGCACTCTCACGCCGCGGCGCCGTGCAACTAACGCGACCGAAGGCACGATGCTCGCGGGCCAAAGGGCGCCCCCACGCCACGCAAAGGAGAACAAGAAGATGCCTACCAACCGAAATCCGCAGAACAGCAATCCGCAGGCCGGCAAGCAGGACAGCGGCAAGTCCGGCAACACCACGATGCAGGGCAATTCCACGATGCAGGGCAGCAGCCGCCAGTCCGGCAGCGATGGCAGCGGTCGCTCGACCCAGCAGGCGTCGAACCGCAACGACCAGCACGGAAACAGCAGCTCCGGCAGCGCCAACCGCTCCAGCCAGGGCCGCAACGACCAGGACAGCAACCGCTAGGCCGACGCGGGCCTGCAGCCGCGGGCCACGATGATTGGCGTATAACGGCGACTCCCTCACCGGAGTCGCCGTCATGCATGCACGCCGCCGTCCCCTCCTCGCCACCGCGATCGGCCTGGCCATCGCCTGCACCGCGCTGGCCGCGCCCGCGCTCGCCGCGCTGAAGGCCGGCGACAGGGCGCCCGATTTCAATGCTCCCGCGTATCTCGCGGGCAAACCCTTCAAGTTCGATCTCGGCGACGCGCTGAAGCACGGGCCGGTGGTCGTGTACTTCTTTCCCGCCGCGCACACGTCTGGCTGCAACCTCGAAGCGCATCTGTTCTCCGAAGCGATCGACAAGTTCAAGGCCGAGGGCGTGAGCGTCGTCGGCGTCACCGCCGGCAACGTGGACCAGCTGGCCGACTTCTCGAAGGAAACCGAGCATTGCGGCGGCAAGTTCCCGGTCGCCGCCGACCCGGGCGCGAAGATCGCCGCGCAGTACGACGCCGTGCTCGCGCTGAAACCCGGATGGTCGGATCGCACGTCCTACCTGATCGACGCATCGGGCAGGATCGTGGCCGTGCATTCGGACCTCAATCCGAACCTGCACGTGAAGTCGATGCTCGAGGCCGCCGCGGCCCTCAAGCACCACTGACCACGCACCGCTGACGCCCGGCGTTGGGTCCGGAGCCACCCTCGCTCGCGCGGGGGTGCCATCGGTCACCCGCGGCCAGCCGCCCCCTTGGGGCATACTGGCGGTCCAGGGGAGTACCACCGCATGCATGCGATAAGGGCGTCGTGCCCGCTATTGCTGTGCGCGGCCGTTTGGGCCGCGGCGCCCCTCGCCGCCCGCGGCGAGGTCGCGCCCGCGCGCCCGCAGTCCGTCGCCGCGTCCGCCGCCGCGGATCAGCCCGTCGCCGCGACGCGTCCGCTCGACCTCGCCGACCTCGGCGCCCCGGCCTTCGCCAACTTCTTCGCGCGCGACGGCCTGCCCTACTCGGTCGTCGTCGCCGTCGCCACCGACAGCGACGGCTTCGCGTGGGCCGCAACGCCCGCGGGCGTTTTCCGCTACGACGGACGCCGCTGGGAGCAAAGCCCGGATCCGGCGATGGCGCATTCGGCCGATGCGCTGTACGTGGACGCGCGCGGCACGCTGTGGGCCGGATTCCGGGGCGCCGGGCTCGCCCGCTACGACGGCACGCACTGGCACGTCGAGAACCTCGCCACGGGCTTGCCTTCGCAGCAGATCCGCCGCTTCGCCGAAACCGTCGACCATGCGGGCGCGCGCACGCTGTACGCGCTGACCTGGGACCGCGGCCTGCTGGTCCGCCGCGATGGCCGCTGGCAGGCGGATCCCGGCAATGGGTCGCTGCCGCACGGGGCGCTGCTTTCGACGGCGCAGACGCGCACCTTCGGCGGCCGGTCGCGGCAATGGATCGGCACGGGCAGTTCCGGCCTGTGGTACCGCGACCTCGGTTCGCGCGACTGGCACCGCTGGCATCTCGACGACATCGACTCCGCGCAGGTCGAGTTCATGCTCGCGACCGAGCGCGGCGGGCACGAGGAATTGTGGCTGTCGGTGTTCGGCCTGGGCCTCGTGCGCCTCTCCGACGAAGGCGAACGCCGCTGGACCCGCGCCGGCGGCGACCTGCCGTCCACCGAGGTCTACGACATCGCGGCGACGCCGCTGCCGGGCGGCGACGCCGCCATCTGGGTCGCGTCGCGGGCCGGGCTGCTGCGGCTGCACCGCGAACGCGTGCAGGTCTTCGACCGCCGCCATGGCCTCGCATCGGATGCGATCCGCGGCCTCGATGCGTGGCGCAGTCCCGATGGCCACTACGTGCTGTGGCTGGCGACGGAAGCAGGCGTGTCGCGCACCATTCCCGGCGCCAGCGCGTGGACCACCGCTTCGCTGATGGGCGCGCATTCGATCGGCGTCTTCGGTGTCCTCGTCGAACCCGACGGCCATGGCGGCGAACGGCTGTGGGTCGGTGCGAGCGATGACGGCCTGGCCGTGTACGAAGACGGCGCATGGCGCCATTACACCTTCGATGCCGCCAGCCCGCGGGGGGAGGGCCTCGCCGGCCCGAGCGTCGAAATGCTCGTCGCGACCACCGGCGCCGACGGCAGGCGCACGCTCTGGATCGGCTCGGGCAACGGCGAGCTGTCGCGCGTCCATCCGCTTGCCGGCGGCGGCTACGGGTTCCGGCGCATTGCCACGCCCTGGACGAAGAGCACCGGCGAAGGCCTGCGCGACACCCTCGTCCGCAGCGTCGATGGCCGCGAGGAACAATGGGTCGCGACGCGCCAGGCCGGCCTGTGGCGCTGGCGCGACGGCCGCTGGACCGCATTCCGCGCTGCGAAGGCGACCGGGCAATGGGGGGCCGGCCGCCTGCTCGAACAGATCGACGCGCAGGGACGCTCGTGGCTGTGGGCGAACACCAACCAGGGCCTCGCGCGTTTCGACGGCGAACGCTGGGACCTGTTCGGCCGCGACGACGGCCTGCCGGACGACGTGCTGATCGGCCTGCGGTTGCTGCCGGACGCCGCGGGGCGACCCGTGCTGTGGATGGGCAGTGCCGCCGCCGACATCATCCGCGTCGATGTCTCCGACCCACGCCGGCCGCGCGTGCTGCATGGCGGGCTTCCGCCGTCGCCCGACCCCACCGCCTACGGCGCGCAGCGCGATTCGCGCGGTCGCATCTACATCTGCACCAACAGCGGCGTGCAGCAGCTCACGCCGCTCGCCGGCGGCGGCTGGCGCTCGCGCGTGTTCGCGCGCGGCGACGGCATGGTGCACGAGGAATGCAACACCAACGCGCAGTTCCTCGACGCGCACGACCGGTTCTGGACCGGCACGCTCGGCGGGCTCACCGTTTACGACCCATCGCGCCTGACGAACGACACGCAACCCAAGCCGCTGCGCGTCACCGCATTGCGCATCGATGGCGCGCCGCAATCCGGCCCGGCCTTGCGCGTACCCGCGGGCGCGAAGTCCGTCGAGGTCGACTTCGCGCTGCTGTCGTGGACGCACGAAGCCGACTCGCGGTTCCGCACCCGCCTCGTGGGGCTGGACGACGCACCGGGCGAATGGAGCGCGCAGGCCTCGCGCAACCTCGGCGCATTGACGCCGGGCGACTACACGCTGCGGATCGAGGCGCGGGACTACGCGGGCAACCTGAGCAAGCCGCTCGAAATCCCGATCACGGTCGAGGCGCGGTGGTGGCAACGCCCCGCCGCGATGCTGGCGGCGGTGCTGGCGCTGGTGCTGGCCGGGTACGCCATCGCCGCTGCCCGCACCCGCATGCTGCGCGCGCAACGCCGCAGGCTGGAACGGCACGTGGCCCGGCGCACCGCCGAGCTGGATGCGGCCAATGCGCGCCTCACCGAACTGTCGTACCGCGACCCGCTCACCGGGCTGGGCAACCGCCGCAAGCTGCTGGACGAACTCGATGCGCTGGCGAAGGAATGCAAGGCATTCGGCCCGGGCCTGACGACGGCGCTGGTGTTCGTCGACGTGGACCACTTCAAGGATTTCAACGATCGCCACGGCCACCTCGCCGGCGACGTCGCGTTGCGTTGCGTCGCCGACAACCTGCTGCGCTGCGCGCCGGAAGGCGCGCTGGTCGCCCGCCACGGCGGAGAGGAATTCGCATGCCTGCTGCCGCGCACCGACATCGCCGCGGCGGTCGTGGTCGCCGAACGCATGCGGCGCGGCATGCAGGCGCAGGCCGTTCCGTTGCCCGGCCCGCCCGTGTCGGGCAAGCCGCGCTCGGCCCGGATCACCATCAGCGCCGGCGTCGCCAGCGCCGACCTCGCGCACGCCGACAGCGACAGCCTGCTGCAGGATGCCGACGCGGCGCTCTATCGCGCCAAGCGCGAGGGCCGCAACCGGGTCTGCTTCTCGAACCAGTAGTCCGCGTACGGATTGTCGTTGTAGCGGGGAATTTCGCGATAGCCGTTGCGCTCGTACAGCGCGCGCGCCTCGACGAGCGAGCGCTGCGTGTCCAGCCGCAACGTGGACAGCCCCAACGCCGCGGCCTGCGCCTCCAGCGCCTCGAGCAGCCGCTGGGCGATGCCGAGCCCGCGCGCGGCGGGCGCGACCCACATGCGCTTGATCTCGCCGACACCGCGCGCAAGGACCTTGATCGCGCCGCAGCCGACAGCTTCCCCGTCGAGGCGCGCGAGCAGGAATGCGCCCTTGGGCGGGACCAGTTCGCCGGGTTCGGCCGTCGGCCCTCGCGAGGGATCGAAACCGCCCTCGAAGCGCGCAGCGATTTCGCGCAGGTAGGCGTCCACGCAGGCGCGCGCTTCCGCGCTGGCGGGATCGGCGCAGGCAATCCGGACCGCGGAGGCGCGCAGGCAACGCTCGACTTCGGCCATCGCCTCGACCAGCCGCTGGCGCCGCGCCGCGCCGAGTGGCGCGAGCACCGACGCCGCGAAGCGCTCCGAGCGCGCGTCGAGCGCGGCGAATTCGCGCAGGCCCTTGCGGGTGAGGGCGGCGCGCCGCTTGCGCGCGTCGCCGGGCGTCGGGCTCACCGCCACCAGGCCTTCGCCTTCCAGCACCCGGAGCATGCGGCTCAGGTAACCAGAATCCAGCGACAGCCGCGTGCGCAACGCCGCGACGTCGGCCCCTTCCCGGCCGATCTCGAACAGCAGGCGCGACACGGCCAGCGGTCGCCCGCGCCCGAGATAGTCGTCGTCGAGCGCACCGATCCGGCGCGTGACGGCGCGGTTGAACTCGCGTACCTGGCGGACCTGGGTCTCTTCGTCCATTACCTGACTATAGTCAGATGAATGGCCGAACTCAAGTCGTCGCGCCGACCCGCTTAAACCGCCGGGCATCCCGCGGCATCCATTCCCTCGACTCCCGGGGAACGACGATGACCAAGGCTTCCACGCGCCGACTGGCGCTGACGCTCGCACTGCTGGCCTGCCCGCCGCTCGCCCTCGCCCAGGAAAAAGTACCGGCGCCTGCAGCTGCCCCGGCAACGGCCCGCACCTACACCGCCGCCGATTTCGCCCGCTACGCGCCGCGCACCGCACTGGACATGCTCGAGCAGGTGCCCGGCTTCGCGATCCGCGAAGCGGTGATGGAACGCGGCCTCGGCCAGGCCACCGGCAACGTGCTGGTGAACGGCCAGCGCCTGTCGGCGAAGTCCAACGACGTCATCACCCAGCTCTCGCAGGTTCCGGCCGGCAACGTGGTGCGCATCGAGATCGTCGACGGCGCGACGCTCGACATTCCCGGGCTGTCCGGGCAGGTCGCCAACGTCGTCACCAAGGCGCAGGGCATCAGCGGGCAGTGGGAATGGAGTCCCGATTTCCGCCGCTACTACACGAATCCGCAGTTCACCCGTGGCAGCGTATCGGTCAGCGGTTCCCGCGGGCGCATGGACTACACGCTGGGCATCGACAACAGCGCCAACCACAGCGGCGCGGGCGGCCCCACCACCATCTACAACGCCGATGGCAGCGTGCGCGAATTGCGCGACGACGCCTGGACCGGCGAGAGCGACCGGCCGCGCGTGAGCGCCAAGCTCGCCTGGAAAGGCGCCTCGGGCGCCATCGGCAACTTCAACGCCTCATGGCAGAAACTGCTGTTCGATTACGTCGAGGACGACCACCGCAGCGGCCCGGGCCTGCCGGACCGCCTGCGCACCGTGCGCAGCGACGAGGGCGGGCACAACTACGAATTCGGCGGCGACTACGAATTCGGCTTCGGCGGCGGTCGCCTCAAGCTGATCGGCCTGGACCGCTACACGTTCGATCCGTCGCAGGACACCGTCGAGACGCATTACGCCGACGGATCGCCCACCGATGGCGAGCGCTTCGCGCGCGAAGGCGAGGAAACCGAACGCATCGCGCGCGCGGAATACCGGTGGAAGCACGGCGGCGATTGGCAGGTCTCGGCCGAGTACGCGTTCAACAAGCTCGACAGCGCCTCCTCGCTCTACGCACTGGACGGCAGCGGCGCCTACCAGTCCGTGCCGCTGCCCGGCGGCACCGCCACGGTGCAGGAGGACCGCTACGAACTGATGGCCAGCTATGGCCGCAACCTGCTGCCCACGCTCACGATGCAGGTCGCCGCGGGCGGCGAGTTCTCCCGGCTGCAGCAAGCCGGCGGCGGTGGACTGAGCCGTTCGTTCCGGCGTCCCAAGGGCCAGGTCTCGCTCGCGTGGAAGGCCAGCCCGACGCTCGACGTCAACGTCAAGCTGCAGCGCAAGGTCGGGCAGCTGGATTTCTACGATTTCCTCGCCTCGGTGGACCTGCAGAACGGCCAGGCCAACGCGGGCAATCCCGACCTGGTGCCGCCGCAGACCTGGGAACTGGAAACCGAGCTGGTGAAGAACCTGGGCACATGGGGGACCACGACGTTGCGCGCCTATGCCCAGCGCATCGACGACATCGTCGACACGATCCCGATCGGACCCGATGGCGAAAGCCCCGGCAACATCGACCGCGCCACCGTGCAGGGCATCGAATGGAAGAGCACGCTGCGGCTGGATCCGCTCGGCTGGGCCGGCGCGAAGGTCGACCTGACCTGGCAGCACGAGCGCAGCCAGGTCGCCGATCCGCTCACCGGCGTCGATCGCCCGATCAGCAACAACCTCAAGGACCTGGCCGAGATCTCGCTGCGCCACGACATCCCCGGCACGTCGTGGGCGTGGGGCGGCGACTTCAGCTACCAGTTCAACGCGCGCGACTATCGGCTCACCGAAGTCGGCCGCCAATGGGAAGGCCCGGTGTGGGATTCCTGGTTCATCGAGGACAAGGACGTGCACGGCCTCACCGTGCGCGCCGGCGTGACCAACCTGATCGGCGCGCGCAGCATGTGGCAGCGCACGGTTTACCTGGACCGGCGCACCGGCCCGGTGGATTTTTACGAGGATCGCGATCGTCGCATCGGCCCGATCTTCCAGTTCACCGTGTCGGGCAAGTTCTGAGCGCCACGACGGCGGCCGCTCACTTCTCCGCGACGGCTTCGACCTGGATGCGCAGCGCGGTGTCCATCGAGAAGCCCCAGTCCTTGCCCGCGGTGATGCCGAAATCCGCGCGACTGAAGTGCCCGTAGGCGTCGGCACCGCACCAGTCGCGCTTGAAGACCGGATGCCGCATGCACTTGAACGCGCGGATCTCCAGCGCCACCGGCCGGCTGATGCCGCGCATCGTCAGCGTGCCGTCCACGCGCGTGGGCTTGCCGTCGACGAATCCCGCGAGCTTGCCTTCGTAGTGCGCGACCGGATGCTGCGCGGTGTCGAAGTAATCCGGACCCGCCATCAACTTGTCCAGTTCGGGGTTGCCGAAATGGACGCTCGCCAGATCGATGTCCACGGAGACCGTGCCGGTGCCGGCCGTTTTGTCCAGCACGATCGTGCCGCTGTTGCGGTCGAACTTGCCGCGGAACAGCGACATGCCCATGTGGTCCGCCTCGAACGCCGGGAACGTATGTCCGGGGTCGATCGCATAGGTCACGGATTGCGCGGACGCCGCGGGCGCAGCCGTGGCGCAGGCGAGCGCCAGTGGAAGCAGGCACTTCCCGGTCGACATCCGCAGGCGCATCACATCACCCCGTGCCTGCGGAAGACGTTCCAGGCGAAGACCAGCATCGCCAGCAGCACGCAGACCGCGCCGATGCCGACCACCGGCCCGTACCACGCCGCGTGCGTCACCGCGCCGTAGATGCCGACGACCAGCAGGATCGCGCCCGCGAGGTGCAGCCAGTAATGCAGCGTCACCGCCCAATGCGGGACCTCGGGCCGTTGCGCGTAGAACAGGCCGGCGACGAACATCAGCACGCCGCCTGCCAGGTTGAGGTGCGTGTGCACCGGCGTCAGCGAGAAGTCCTGGCTCATGCCCATGCGCATGCCCAGGCACAGCCCCACGAGCAGGAACACCACGCCGGTACGTTGGAAAGCGGTCGCGCCCATCGATGTTTCCCCTTTTCCGCCCCCGGGCGGTCGGGCGGATCATCGCCGGGCCAGGGCCCGGCGCCAAGATGCGCCGCAGCAGCGACCCCAGGCATGACTTCCGTCATAGACAAAATAGTCTAGACAAACGTGTCTAGAAGACGTAACGTGCCTTGCATCGAAGCGCCATGGGATCCGTCCGCGATGCCGAAGCCCCGCCTCCCGAAACCCACGCCCGCCGAACTCGGGCTGCTGCGCACGCTCTGGCAGCTCGGCCCTTCGTCCGTGCGCCAGGTGCACGAAACCCAGCGCCGCGAACGTCCCGACCTGGCCTACGCCACCGTGCTGCGGCTGATGCAGGTGATGCACGGCAAGGGCCTGCTCAAGCGCGACGAAAGCCAGCGCTCGCACGTGTACGCGCCGACCCAGGCGCAGGGCTCGCTGCAGACCCGGTTGCTCGACGACCTGATCCACAAGGCCTTCGCCGGCTCCGGCAAGGACCTGGTGCTCGCCGCGTTGCGCGGCGGCCGGGTCAGCGATGCCGAGCGCGAGGAAATCCAGCGCTTCCTCGGGGAGAACCACGATGAGTGACGCATTGCGGTTGCTGGCGCCGGCCCTGGCCGAGATGCTGGTGCACTTCGTCTGGCAGGGCGCGGCGATCGGGGTGCTGGCGTGGGCCGCGCTCGGGCTGCTGCGCGATGCACGGCCGCAGGCACGCTATGCCGTGGCTTGCCTCGCATTGCTGTCGTGCCTGCTCGTTCCCGCATTCGGCTTGATGCGGGCGCTCGTGGCGGGCGACGCGGCGACAGCGGGTGGCATCGCCCTGCCCTTGCCGTTCGCCACGGCCGTGGTCGATGCCGGCCACGATGCAGGACCGTTCTCACTGCCGGACCCGGCGACACCGTGGATCGTCATTGCCTGGGCCGCCGGCGTGCTCGTGTTGTCGCTGCGCATGGCCTGCGGGCTGCTGTGGGCCGGCCGCCTGCACCGCGCCGGCAGCGATGATGCCGGCGGCCCGTGGCAGGAGCGCGTCGATCGCCTCGCCCTGCGGCTCGGCATCGCGCGGTCCGTGGTGCTGCGCCTGGTGCCCGGCGACGGCTCTCCGCTGACCGCCGGCTGGCTGCGCCCCGTGGTGCTGCTTCCGCTCGCGGTCGCGACGCGCATGCCGGTCGAACTCGTCGAGGCGCTGCTCGCGCACGAACTCGCGCACGTGCGCCGCCACGATTACCTCGTCAACGTGCTGCAGGGCGCGGTCGAAGCCCTGCTGTTCTACCACCCCGCGGTGTGGTGGCTCTCGCACCGCATCCGGATCGAACGCGAGCTCGTCGCCGACGACCTCGCCGCCGGCGCGCTCGGCGACCGTCGCCGCCTCGCGCTCGCGCTGTCCGAACTCGAGCGCGTTGTTCCCGAACATACCGATGCCTTCCCCGCCCACCTCGCGCCCGCCGCCCATGGAGGCCAGCTCATGTCCCGCATCCAGCAATTGATCCGCCCGCAGCGCCGCAGCGCTGGCGCCCTCATCGCGCTGCCGCTCGTGGGCATCGCGCTCGCCGGCGCCGCGTTCTACGCGCAGGCGCACCTCGCCGCGCAGGCTGACGCCGCGATCCCCACGCCTGTCGCTGCGCCTGTTGCTGCCATTGCACCGTCGACCGCCACCGCACCGACGCCCGCCACTGCGCATGCGCCTGCCGCGGCCCCAGCCGCCGTACCGACGCGGCACGCGGCATCCGCGCTCGACGACGACGCGTCCTACGCCTTCGTGCGCAAGGACAAGGACGGCATCACGATGTCCGGCAACATGGACGATCGCCGCGACATCGAGGCGGCGCGCGCGCGCATCGACGGCGATTTCCTCTGGTTTCGCCGCGACGGAAAAGCCTGGGTCGTCCGCGACACGGCGACGATCGCCAGTGCCCGCCAGGCCTGGTCCGGCCTGGAGGGGATGGAAAAGGAAATGCAGGCGCTGCAGGCGAAGATGGCACCGCACAGCGCGCGCATGGAAGCCCTGAGCCAGCGCATGCAGGCGCTGCACGTGGACAACGCGTTCGACTCGAGCGAAGGCCGCGAAGCCCAGGCCGACATGCAGGCGCTCGCGCGGGAGATGGAGACGCTCGCAGGCGAGCGCATGCGGCTGGTGCGACGCGAACGACGTGCGGACAGTGACAGCGCGCGCGCCGAACTCGACCGCGCCATGGCCGCGCTCGACCAGCGCCAGGCCACGCTCGATGCGGCGATGGAGAAACACAGCGCCACCATGGAGCAGTTCAGCAAGCGCATGCAGGCGCAACAGGTGCCGATGGAAGCCCTGTCGCGCGAGATGGAGGCCGCCTCCAGGCCGATGGATGCGATCGGTCGCGACATGGACGCCGTCGGCCAGCGCATCGATCGCGCAGCCAAGATCGCCGATCGCCAGGTGCGTTCGCTGATCGACCAAGCCTGGCGCGACGGTCGCGCCCAGCCGGCCCCCACGCCGCGCTGAACGGTCCGCGCGTCGCGGCCCCGACGGGTCGCGACGCCGCCACGGGGATCGCGCTACGCTTGCCGGGCCCGCCCCACGAGCAGGATCCCATGCGCAAGCTCCTCGTTCCCGCCACCTTCGCCGCGCTGCCGCTGCTGGCCGCGCCCGCATTCGCCAGCAGCTTCGCCGGCAGCAGCGCCGGCACGTCGGCCGGCGGCACTTCCGCGTCCTCCGGCAGCACGTCCGGCGACGACAAGATCGTGATGCAGGCCCGCGACGATGCAGCCTGCTTCGTCGCCAGTGATGGCGCGATCCGCGGCGCGATGCTGGAAGCGGCACTCGTGTCGCTGCGCGAACACCATCCGCAATTGCGCGACCAGGGCGACCTGCAGCTGGCCCAGGCGATCCTCGCCCGGTGATCGTCCCGCGGCGCAACGGCGCCGTACGTGCGTGGTGGCTGGCTTGCCTGCTCGGCTGCATGGCGCCCGCGCAGGCGCTGCGCCTGTCCGTCGACACCGCGGCGCTGACGCCATCGGAAGCCGCGCGGTCGCAGGCGCTTCTTGACGACGCGAAGCAACGACTTCCGCCGCGGTGGTCGCAGGCGCTCGGCGACGTGCGCGTGGAATGGCGCGATGACCTGCCGGCGAACGTCGAGGGCCGTGCCTACGGCTCGGGCGACGCGACCGGCCGCATCCTGCTGCGCCGCCCGCTGCTTGCCCCCGGTGGCGACAATCGCCTCGCACTCGCGTCGATCCTCCATGAGCTTGCGCATCTCTACGACCGAAGCCGCGACGGTGGACTGTCGCGCGACCGACGCCTGCGCGCGCTCGCCGGCTGGGAGGACGCGCCGCTGCGTCCCTGGCCGACGCGCGACGCCTTCACCGATCGCAGTCCCGACCGCTACGAACTGACGGACCCGGTCGAGTACGTCGCGGTGAACCTCGAGCACTTCCTGCTCGACGTGGATTACGCGTGCCGGCGGCCGGCGATGGCGCGCCTGTTCGCGGAACGCTTCGGCGATCCTGCGACGTCCGCCGCGTGCCCCGACGACCTGCCCTTCCTGCAGGCGACGTCCGACAGCGGCGCGCCGCTGCTCGCGATCGATCCGTCGCGCGTGTACGCCGTCGACTACCTGCTCGCCGAGGGCAACTCGGCGCCAATGAGCCGCTGGGGCCACGCCATGCTGCGCCTCGTCGCCTGCGCGCCCGGGCATGCACCCGGCCCGGCGTGCCGCCTCGACCTGGCGTACCACCAGGTGCTGTCGTTCCGCGCCTTCGTCGACGACGTGCAGGTTTCCAGCTGGCGCGGCCTGGCGGGTTCGTATCCGTCGCGGCTGTTCGTGCTGCCGCTGGCGCAGGTCGTCGACGAGTACACCAAGGTCGAACTGCGCGGCCTGCGCTCGATCCCGCTGCACCTCTCGCGCGACGAGATCGCGACGCTGCTGCAGCGCGCCGCGCTCGTGCACTGGAGCTACGACGGGCGTTACGCCTTCGTCGGCAACAACTGCGCGGTGGAGACGGCGCGCCTGCTCGAGGATGGCGTGCCGCGCCTCGCGGCCGCGCACCTGATGTCGATCACGCCGAACGGCCTCCTGCGGCGCCTCGAACGCGGCGGCATCGCCGGCGGCGACGTGCCCGTCGATCGCGCCGATGCGATGCGCCTGGGCTACTACTTCGAGCCGATGAGCGCACGTTACCAGGCGATGTACGAAGTGGCGCGCACGGGACTGGCGCTGCCGGAACGACGCGTGGAGGACTGGTTCGCGCTGCCGCCACGCGCGCGCGCCGCCGTGTTCGCCGGGGCGGACCTGCGCGCGAGCGCCGCGCTGCTGGTGCTGGAGGAAGCCGCGCTGCGCCGCCAGGAAGCGCTGGCGCGCGACCTGCTCAAGCGCCACATGCCCGCGCCCGGGCGCGAGGCGGCGCGCGGCCTGCTGCGGATCGAGGACACGCTGACGCGTCCCGCGCGGATGCTCGGCGGCGATGGCTACGGCATTCCGCAGGCAGGGGAACGCGCTGCGGTGTTGCGCGACGCCAAAACACTGTCGGAACGATGGCGCCGGCAACGCGAGGCGCTGCTCGCCCAGGCACGGGACTGGCTGCCGGCACCCCGGCGCGATGCACTCGATGCCACCGAGGCCAACGTTGTCGCGCTCGGCGCGCAACTGCGGCGCGTGGCCGCGCCCCCGCGCTAGAATCCGCCGACTCCGGGGGGAAGGCCATGGGACATCGCACTCGCGCCGCGATCGCATTCGTCGTGCTGTTCGTGCTGTACCAGTCCGCCGAAGGCATCGGCGACCGCGTGCTGCACAGCTTCGCCGTGCAGGCGACGCTGATGACCGCTTGCGTGGTCGCGGCGTGGCCGCTGTCGCGCTGGCTCGGGTATCGCGGTTACGGCGCCTGGGCGCTCGATGCACGCGCACGCAGCTTCGGCTGGCTGGCCGTGGGGCTGGCGCTGGCGCTGTCGGCCAAGGCGATGGCGCTGTGGATCGGCGTGCGCCTGGGCATCTACGTGGCCGCGCCGGCCGTCGCCCCGCAATCGGCCGCATTGCTCATGGCAGGCCTGCCGATGCTGCTGCTGTCGACCTTCATCCCGTCGATCGCCGAGGACATCGTCGCCCGCGGCTTCTGGTATCGCGGGGCCGGCATCGCCTGGCAGCGCGGTGTCGCCTTCGTCGCGCTCTCGAGCCTGGCCTACGTCGCCAACCACATCTTCCGGCTGCATCTCGGCACGCCGGAATGGATCATGCTGGCTTGCCTGGGCATCGCCTACGCGACGGCGCTCTGGCGCACCGGCACGCTGTGGGCCGCGGTCGGGCTGCACTGGGGCTGGAACCTGGGCAACCACCTGGGCGACGCGCTTGTGCCGCTCGACACCGCCGCGCCCGCGGTTTCACCGCTGCTGTCCGGCGCGGTGCACCTGGTGCTTGCCGCGGTCGTGCTGCTGCTCACGCGCGGCACGACACCGCGCGCTCAGGGATTGGCCAGCGCGTAATCGATCGCGGCGCGCGCGGCGGCGACCTGCGCGGCGTTGCACTGTTCCGGGGTCGCGCGCGGGCTGTCCGGATAGACCTCGGTGGTGGTCGTGTAGCGCGCGCCGGTGATGCCCGCGCACAGGCCGAGTTCGACCAACGCATAGCGGATCACGCCGGGCGACACCACCGGCGAGCCGATGATGGTGCCGTCCGGGTCGGACGGCGCGATGTGGGTGACCTGCGCGACGGCATCGATGATCGCCTGCTGGAACGCCGGCTGCGGGTTTTCCGTGTCGTCCACCAGGTAGAAGCCATCGGGGATCGTGCCGGGTTCGAACGGCTTGCCGTCGCGCGCCGCCAGTGCCGGACGGAATTCCGACTCGTCGGTGTCGGTCGTCTCGTGCAGGTCGATGTGCATCGCGAACCGGCCCCGAAAGGGCGCGACCAGGCGCATCAGCGCGGCCGATTCCTGCGCGGGGCTGTTCGCGCGGAAATTGCGGTTCGGGTCGAGGGCGTCCGCGTTCCAGCGCTGGATGCGCTCGTAACCCCAGGGGCTGACGCAAGGCGCCACCAGCACGTTGGCGCGGCCCGCGTAGTCGGCCAGGTGACGGTCGATGAACTCCAGCGCGCCATGCACGCCACTGGTCTCGTAGCCGTGCACGCCGCCATCCACCAGCATCACGGGCAGGCCGTCGCGCCAGGCGCGGTCACGCACCGCGAACAGCGGGAAGCGCCCGTCGGCGCCGTAGTCGAGCTCGCCGTACTGGACGACGTCGAAGCGCTCGCGGAAACCGGCGATCACCGCGACGACATCGTCGGCGTAGCTGCGTTGCCGGGCCTGGCGTGCGCGCCAGGCCGCCTTTTCCGCGGCACCCCACGGCTGGCCGGCAATGCCGATGGGGTAAGGCGCGCGGGTCGCAGTCATGGCGGTTTCCGGGATGCGGAGCGGGAACCCGGATTATCGCGTAGGATGGCCTGGCAGTGCGTCGACACGCGCATCCCTGCGGCAGTTCCATCGTCGCTCGTTGCGCTCCTTGCCACGCGTTCCCCAGCGCCTTGGGCCACGCCCCGATCGGGAACGCGCCATGCCGCGATCGAAAACGGATCCGCCAGCCTCGTCGAAGACCGGGCACCTGTTTTCGCCGCGCAAGGCCAAGGAGCGCGCCGACGTCACCCACGAAAGCCTGTCGGCCGACGTGGCCGCGTTCCGCAAGGCCGGTGGACGGATCGAAGTCCTCGGCGTGACCCGCTCGCTGCTGCGGATCGGTCGTGACGGCGACGAAGCGCCGCCACCCGTTCCCGCCAACCCCTCGCCCACCCGCTCGCGGCGCTGACATCGCCTCGACGGCATCAGGAGAACGCACGATTGGCCAAGCCCAATTACAGTTTCGAAAAGCGCCAGCGCGAGCTGGCCAAGAAGAAAAAGCAGGACGAAAAGAATGCGCGCAAGCGCGAAGCCCGCGGCAACGGGGTTTCCCCGGCGGCGGATGACGCCGGAGCCGATGCCACCGCAACGCCACCGGCAGCCGCCGAAGCGCCTGCGGCCACGCCCGCCGCACCAGCGCCGCGCATCCATCGCCGCGCGCCGTCGAGCGAACGCACCGGCGAGTAAGCGGCAAACTCGCCTGCGCCCCGGCGTCGGCCCCGCAATCGCTGCATGACGCCCGGCACCCTGCCCTGCGGCACTCGCCGCACCGGGGTACCCCCGCTGGAATGTGCGCTCCCCCCGCCGGAGCGCCCCATGCCGACTGCACGTCCCACTGCACGCCTCGTCCTTCCCGCGATCCTCGGGTTCGCGCTCGCGTCGTTCCTGCCGCCCGCGCAGGCACGGCCGGCCGACGCCCCCGCCGTGTCCACGGTCGCGCCGGCGGACATGCATCTCGAGCACCTGCGCCCGGCGAAGATGACCTACCTCGTGTACATGCACGGCGCCGCGGGCACCGGCATTTCACGCGCGATGCTGGCGACGTCCGAGGTGACGCGCGAGCGCGTCGACGGTGCCGATGCCTGGGTGATCGAGCAGCACTGGGAAGACGAGACCGGCACGATGCATACCGCGCGCACGGTGCATGCGGCCAGCGACATCTCCACGCTGGCGCAGACCAGCACCTGGAAGCGCCCCACGGCCACGATCACGACGTCGGTGGTGCCGGCCGAAGGCCGCGGCAGCATCGAAGGCGAACTCCCGGATGCCGCGCGCGAGCGCATGCAGGCCGGATTCGCCGCGATGAAGGACGGCTGGTGGTTCAACTGGCATTCCGACCTCGTGCTGCTGCCGCTGCTGCCCTACGAAAAAGGTGGCACCCTGCGCGTGCACCTGTTCGACGTCGGCATGCCCGCGCCGATGGACGTGGACTACACCGTCGCCGGCGAACGCCAGCTGCAGGGCGCCGACGGCAGCACGTTCGACTGCTGGCTGGTCGAGACCGAGAGCGGCAAGCCCGGCTCCGGCAACTTCCAGCGCTTCTGGATCGACAAGGCCAGCCGCGTCGTGGTCAAGGAAGAGGACGTGTTCAACGGGCAGTACCGCTCGAAGGTGTTGCTCAGCGTGCCGGCCGTGGTCGAGTTCGCGCTGCCGGAGACGAAGTCCTGACGCGAGCGCACGGCGCCGGCCTCACTCGTCGTCGGCGACGGCGGCGAGCAGGTCGGCCGGATCGTAGTCGTAGCCGAGCAGTTCGCCCGGCGCGCATTCGAGCACCGCGCACAGCTTCGCCAGCGTGCGGAAGCGGATGCCCTTCACCTTGCCGCTGCGGAACAGCGACATCTGCGTTTCGCTGATGCCGACCTGCGCGGCCAGCTCGCGCGCCTTCATGCCGCGGCGCGCGAGCATCTCGTCGAGCGTCACCCGGATCGGCATCAGGGGATTTCGTCCAGCTCGGCCTGCATCGCGCGCGCCTGGTCGACCAGGCGCGCCATGAGCACGAGCGCGGCGCCAACCACGCCCAGCACGATGCCCGACAGGTCGAAGTACGCGTAGCCGCCGTGGCCGCCGCCGATCCAGCGCGACAGGTTCGTCACCGCGAATACGTTGAACAGCGCACCGGCGAGCACGCCGATGCCGATGTGCCGCATCGCACGCGCCACGGTCGGGTGGAACAGCAGGCCGGCCGCGAGCTCGCCCAGTGCGCGCTGCACCGCCCACAAGGCCCACAGGTAGCCGAGGGCGGGCGCGAGTCGTACCGCCAGCAGCAGTGCCTGCGTGGCGTCGATGGTGCCCGGCGCCGCGTGGCGCCAGGGCCCGACAGCCGCGGCCAGGCAGGTCACCCCCAGCAGCAGGGAGAGGCACGCGAACACGAACAAGGTCGCGACGCGCAACAGGCGGCACTGGCTGCGGAAACGATCGAAGGCCGGCATCGCGAATCCTCTGGCGAAGGGAGCCATGACTGATGGGATGGTTACAAACTTTAAGCTTGACTTAAAGTTTTTGCCACCCTATAACTTTATCCCAGACTTAAAACTTCTGGAACCCCCGACATGCCCGCCGCCATCGAAACCGTGGACCTCACCCGCCGCTTCGGCGATCGCACCGCCGTCGACCGCGTATCCATGACCGTGCCCGAGCGCAGCATCTACGGGTTCCTCGGCCGCAATGGCGCCGGCAAGACCACGACCATCAAGCTGCTGCTCGGCCTGCTGCGCGCGGACGCGGGCCATGCCCGCATCGCCGGCATCGACGTCGCGGCCGACCGCATCGGCGCAGCGCGCCGTGTCGGCGCGCTGCTCGAGGCGCAGGGGTTCTACGCGCACCTCACCGGACGCGAGAACCTGGGCCTCACCTGCCGCCTGCTCGGGCTCCCTGCATCCGAAATCGACCGCGTGCTCGATGTCGCGGAGATGTCGGCGCACGGCCGCCGGCGCGTGGCCGACTACTCGCTGGGCATGCGCCAGCGTCTCGGCCTCGCTCGCGCGATGCTCGGCGCGCCGCCGGTGCTGGTGCTCGACGAGCCGACCAATGGCCTCGACCCGGAAGGCATCGCCGACATGCGCCGGTTCCTGCGCGAGCTGCCCGCGCGCACCGGCGCCACGGTGCTGCTGTCAAGCCACCTCCTCGACGAGATCGAGCGCACCGCCACGCACATCGGCATTCTCAGCGAGGGGCGGCTCGTCCTCGAAGGTGCGCTGGCCGAGCTCAAGGCCGGCCTGGCGAGCGAGGTCGCGATCGGTACCGACGCGCCGGAGCAGGCCGCCGCCCTCGCCCGCGCGCACGGTTTCGACATCACGCAACAGGACGACGAACTGGTGGCGCGCTTCGCACCGCAGGAAGACGTGCGGGGCGCGGCCGCCGCGCTCAACCGCGTGCTGTGCACGGCCGGCGTGCGCGTGCATTCGCTCGCGCCGCGGCAGCGGTCGCTGGAGACCCTGTACCGGCAGTCGGCGCCCGCGGCGCTCGCCTGACCCCACCACGCATCCGGAACCCTCGCCATGTCGCTCATCCCCGCCCCGCGTTTCGCCACCGCCCTCGCCGTCGAGGCCTACAAGCTGCGCCGTTCGCTCGCGCTGCTGCTGGCCGCCGTCGCGCCCCTGTTGATCGCGTTCTTCCTGTTCTTCAATTTGCTGCGGATGAAACAGCCGATGCCGTGGGAGATGGCGTTGCAGACGTCGGCCGCGATCTGGGCCTTCTTCATGCTGCCGATGAGCGTGACCGCGCTGACCGCGCTGGTCGCGCACACCGAGCACGGGCCGCGCGCCTGGGACCACCTGCGCGCATTGCCGCTGCCGCGCTGGCACCTGTACGCGGCCAAGGCGCTGTGCGTGCTCGGCGTGGTCGCGGCGATGAGCGTGCTGCTGGCCCTGCTGTCGCTGCTCGCGGCACAGCTGGCCGGCTGGTGGAAGCCAGCGGTCGCCGCCAGCGGCACGCCCGACCTGGCCGGGTTCGCGCTGGTGCTGGCGCGAGTCTTCGTCGCGGCATGGTTGCTGGTGGCGGTGCAGTTGTGGATCGCGCTGCGCTACGCGAGCTTCGTGCCGGCGCTCGCGACGGGCATCGGCGGCACCTTCTTCGCCGTGGTCGCGACTTCCGCGAAGGCGGGCATGCTCATGCCGTGGCAGTTGCCGGTGAACCAGCTCGCGGCCGATCCGGCGCGGGCGGACATCACGCTCCTCCTCGGCGGCGTGGGCGGTGCGTTCGCGTTCGGGCTGATGCTGTGGCGGCTGGGACGGCGCGAAGTGCTCGCCTGACGCTCGGGTTACGATCCGGGCATGAACCCGAAACTGGCTCCAGCCGCCTTCCTGCTCCTCGCCGCGACCGCCTGGGCCGCGCATGCCGCCGAACGCCCCGCCGCGGGGCCTGTCGCCACCGTGCGCGTGGCCTTCGACCGCGACGGCATCACCGCGACGCGCGTCGCCGGATTCGCTGATCGCGACGCCGGCCGCAAGGTCACCGCCGGCGACCCGGTCCGCATCGCCTCGATCTCCAAGCTCGTCACCGCGATCGGCGTGATGCGCCTGGTCGAAGCCGGCAAGCTCGACCTCGACGCCGATGTCGGCGAGGTTCTCGGTTTCCCGCTGCGCAACCCCGCGTTCCCGGACCAACCCATTACGCTGCGCCTGCTGATGTCGCATCGCTCCAGCCTCGCCGACGGCGCCGGCTACTGGCAGACGCCGCTCGACGGCAAGCTCCGGGACGTCCTCGACGATCCGGAGGCCTGGGACCCGCAGCACGCGCCGGGCACCTATTTCCGCTACACCAACCTCAACTTCCCCGTCGTCGCGCAGGTGATGGAACGCGCGACCGGCGAGCGCTTCGACCAGTTGATGGAGCGGCTGGTGCTGCGTCCGCTGGGCATCGAGGGCTGCTTCAACTGGGCCAGCTGCAACGACGCTGCAGTCGCGCGCGCGGTCGTGATCTACGACGGCGACGGCAAGCCGGCCAAGGACGACCTGCACGGCCGCAGGCCCGACTGCCCGGTGAACCCGGCCAAGGACGGGAGCTGCGATCTCGCGCAATGGCGGGCCGGCGAGAACGGCGGGCTGTTCTCGCCGCAGGGCGGCCTGCGCATTTCGATGAACGGGCTGTCGCGCATCGGCCGCATGCTGCTGCGCGATGGCGAGCTCGACGGCGTGCGCATCCTCTCGCCCGCCTCCGTACGCGAACTGGCGAAGCCGCTGTGGCAGTACGTGCCGGGCCAGGGACTCACGTACGAGGAAGACACCGGCGACCTCGGCGACGGCTTCTTCTGCCGCTACGGCATGGCGACGCAGACGCTCGCCACGCCGGTCGAAGGCTGCCGCGACGATCCCTTCGGCGACGGCATCGCGCGCGTCGGCCATTCCGGTTCGGCCTACGGCCTGCAGTCGGGATTGTGGCTCGACCGCGAACACGGCCAGGGCGTCGTCTGGTTCGCCACCGGCATGCCGGACGAACGCCTCGGCGGACGTTCGGCGTTCAGCGCGGTCGAGGAAACGCTCGCGCACTGACCCGCAGCGCATGACGAAAGGCACGGCCCCTTCCGGGCCATGCGCGCCCGCGCCCGCGCCACGGACGCTAGGCGCACCCACACGTCGCAAGGAAGCGCATGAAGAAGCTGCTACGCAACGACCACGGCCGGCTGCGCAACGGCTGGTGGATCCTGGTGTTCATCGCGGTGTTCCTGGCCAGCCAGCTCGCCTACCGCCCGATCTCGCACGCATTGAAAGCCGCGGGGGCCGGCGAAGTCCTGCTGTCGCCGCTCCCCGCGCTGTTCCTGCTGCTGGTGACGTGGATCTGCCTGCGACTGCGCGGCGAGCCATTGTCTGCCGTCGGATTGCGGACGGATGCGCGCTGGTGGCGACAGGCCGGCGCCGGCGCCGCGATCGGCGGCGCGCTGATGCTGGCCGTCACCGGCCTGATCGCGCTCGCCGGCGGCGTGCGCTTCGAACTCGATCCCGCGCGCGGCCTCGCGGCGCTGGCGCACGGCGCCTGGTTCTTCCTCGGCGTGGCCTTGCTGGAGGAACTGCTGTTCCGCGGCTTCGTCTTCCAGCGCATGGTCGATGGCCTCGGCACGCGGATCGCGATGGTGCTGATGGCCGTGCTGTTCGCGGTGGCCCACTGGGGCAACCCGGGCATGGAAGGCACGACGGAAGCGTGGGCGACGGTCGACACCGCGCTCGGGGCGCTGCTGCTCGGCTTCGCCTACCTGCGTACCGGCAGCCTCGCCCTGCCGATCGGCATCCATTTCGGCTGGAACTGGATGCAGGGCACGGTGCTCGGCTTCGACGTCAGCGGCCTGGACCAGGCCGGCTGGCTGCTGCCGCACCTGCTCGACAAGCCGCAGTGGCTGACCGGCGGCGCGTTCGGTCCGGAGGCCAGTGTCTGCTCGGTGACGGTCGACGCGGTCGCCGTGCTGCTCGCCTGGCGCTGGAAGGGAACCCGGCCCCGTGCGGCATAGTCAGCGCGTGACGCGGCGGAACGTCCGGCCGCGCCAGTCGATGGCGTCGCCAGTCGGATTGCAGGCGAAGGCTTCCGG
>DATJDY010000042.1:0-4450 GCA_035497155.1 Luteimonas sp. | reverse complement strand
CGGCGGCGGCGACGGGCGCCGCCGTCGCTGACGTCGCGCGCGCATCGAGCTGCGCGGCCACGCGTGACCAGCCGTCGGCCGGCGCGGATTCGAGCGGCAGGGCAGCGAAGGCCTCGCCCCAGCCAAAGGGCGCGCGCCCGCGCGGATCGCTGGCATCAGGCATGGACGGGTTCCTCCAGTAGCGCGCGGAGCCGGCGGCCGCCGCGCGCGAGTTGCGATTTGGAGAAGCTCGGCGTGCGCTCCATCAGCGCAGCGATCTCCTCGTGGGTGTAGCCCTCGGCGTGGTAGAGCCAGAGCACGCTGCGGGTGGCGATGGGCAGTCGCGCGAGCGCGCGCTGCAGCACCGCCGCATCGGCGGCGGCGCTGGGCGGCGGCAGCAGGTCGTCGGGCAGGCCGTCGTCGTCCGGCAGCTCGAACGCCGCGCCGCCGCGCGCCTTCTCGCGACGCATCCGCATCAGCGCCTCGTTCACCGCCACCTGCCGCAGCCAGCCCCAGAACGGCGCGCCGTCGACGGCGCGGTAATCGCCGATCCGGTCGAACAGCCTGAGCATGGTGTCCTGCAACACGTCCGAAGCCTCCTCGCGGTCGCCGCACAAGCGCAGCGCCAGCGTGAACACCGGCCGCTCGAACCAGCGGTAGAGCTGCTCGAACGCAGCCCGCTCGCCGGTCCGGGCCCTGGCGAGCAGGGCTGCGGGCACGTCGATCGCGAAGGCCGAGGCGGGCGCGGTGGTGGCGGTCATTCGATGGACAGGATGCGCCAAGCCGCGGAACCGTCGCAGCCCCGTAGCGCCGACCCATGGTCGGCTCCGGAATCCCCGAAGTACCAGCCGACCATGGGTCGGCTCTACACTGGGGCATCCATCGGGAGATTCGCCATGTACGGTTCCGCCCTTGCCGCCGTCCTGCTGTTCGCAGGCGTCATCATCCTGTTCAAGACGGTGCGCATGGTGCCGCAAGGCTGGGAGTGGACGGTGGAGCGCTTCGGCCGCTACACCCAGACCCTGAGCCCGGGCCTGCATTTCCTGGTGCCGATCGTCTACGGCGTCGGCCGCAAGGTGAACATGATGGAACAGGTCCTGGAGGTGCCGTCGCAGGACGTCATCACCAAGGACAACGCCGTGGTCAAGGTCGACGGCATCGTGTTCTTCCAGGTGCTGGACGCGGCCAAGGCGGCGTACGAGGTGGCGACGCTGGAGATTGCCGTGCTCAACCTGGTGATGACCAACATCCGCACGGCGATCGGCTCGATGGACCTCGACGAATCGCTGTCCAAGCGCGACGAGATCAACACGAAGGTGTTGATGGCGGTTGACCAGGCGACGCACCCGTGGGGCATCAAGGTCAACCGCATCGAGCTGAAGGACATCGCGCCCCCGCGCGACCTGATCGAGTCCATGGCGCGGCAGATGAAGGCCGAGCGCGAGAAGCGCGCCAACATCCTCGAAGCCGAGGGCTTCCGCCAGGCGGCGATCCTCAAGGCCGAGGGCGAGAAGCAGGCGACGATCCTGGAAGCCGAAGGCAACCGGGAAGCCGCGTTCCGCCAGGCCGAGGCGCGCGAGCGCCTGGCCGAGGCCGAGGCCAAGGCGACGCAGATGGTGTCCGACGCGATTGCCGGCGGCAACGTCAACGCCATCAACTACTTCGTCGCGCAGAAATACATCGAGGCGTTCAAGGCCCTGGCCGAGGCGCCGAACCAGAAGTTCGTGATGATGCCGATGGAATCCGCCGGCGTGATCGGGTCGCTGGGCGGCATCGCGGAGCTCGCGCGGGAAGCGATGCAGCAGCAGCCTGCCGGACGCGCCGCCGTCGCGGCGCCGCGCAACACGGGAGCCTGACCATGCGCTGGGACGTGTTCGGCTGGGCGGCGCTGGCGCTGCTGCTGTTCGCGGCGGAAGCGATGGCGCCCGGTGCGTTCATGCTATGGCTGGGCCTGGCGTCGGCGGTGGTTTTCGTCGGCGTGCTGCTCGTTCCGGGCATTCCGCTGCTGGCGCAGGTGGCCGCGTTCGTCGTCCTCAGCTTCGTCTCGATCCAGGCCTACCGGCGCTGGTTCAAGGGCCGCGAGCCGCAGGGCGACAAGCCGACGCTCAACCGCCGCACCGCGGCGCTCGTCGGCCAGGTCGCGACGCTGCACGAGCCGATCGTCGACGGACGCGGCCGGGTGCAGATCGCGGACGCCTTTTGGGAGGTGCGCGGCCCCGACCTGCCGGCCGGCACGCGCGTGCGCGTCACCGGCGCCGACGGCATGTCCCTCCACGTCGATCCCGCCTGACTCGCCGGGAGCTTCGGCTTCGGGGCTGCGCGACGCGAACACGTGTGCGTGGTCCGCCGCCCAGCCCCGGAGCACGGCGCCATGGCCGATAATGGGCGCCCCACACGGCGAGGCGCCCCATGACCCGCAAGACCATCCTCAACGACGCCCATCGCGCCCTCGGCGCCCGGATGGTCGATTTCGGCGGCTGGGACATGCCGCTGCACTACGGCTCGCAGGTCGACGAGCACCACCTCGTGCGCGGCGACGCGGGCATGTTCGACGTCTCGCACATGACCGTCGTGGACCTGCGCGGCGCGCGCGTGCGCGAGTTCCTGCGCGGCCTGGTCGCGAACTCCGTCGACAAGCTGCAGAAGCCGGGCAAGGCGCTTTATACCTGCATGCTGAACGCCCGGGGCGGGGTGATCGACGACCTGATCATCTATTTCATGGCGGAGGACTTCTTCCGCCTCGTGGTGAACGCCGCGACGCGCGAGAAGGACCTGGCGTGGATCAACGCGCAGGCGGCGCCGTTCGGCGTGTCCGTCACCGAGCGCGAGGACTTCGCGATGATCGCGGTGCAGGGTCCGACGGCGCGCGAGCGCGTGCTCGGGCTGCTCGACGCCGCGGGCGCGCAGGCTGCCGGCAAGATCACCCGCTTCTCCGCCGTCGAGGCGAAGGCGAAGGACGGCACGCCGCTGTTCGTCGCCCGCACCGGCTACACCGGCGAGGACGGCTTCGAGGTCGTCGTGCCGGTCGATCGTGCCGTCGCGCTGTGGGATGCGCTGCTCGCCGCGGGCGTGAAGCCCGCCGGCCTGGGCGCGCGCGACACGCTGCGCCTGGAAGCCGGCATGAACCTCTACGGCCAGGACATGGACGAGGCGGTGACGCCGTACGAAGCCGCGCTGGCCTGGACCGTCGCGCTCGACGCAGGCAGCGACGGTACGCCGCGCGCATTCACCGGCCGCGATGTGCTCGAGGCGCAGCAGGCCGCCGGCGCGCCGCGGCAGATGGTTGGCCTGGTGATGGACGAGAAGGGCGTGCTGCGCCACGGCCAGCGCGTGCTCACCCCGAACGGCGACGGCGAGATCCTGTCCGGCACGTTCTCGCCGACGCTCGGCAAGGCGATCGCATTCGCCCGCGTGCCGGCCGGAGACCTGGCCGCCGGTGGCGTGCGCGTCGACATCCGCGGCAAGGAAGTCCCGGTGCGGGTGGTGAAGTTCCCGTTCGTGCGCGAAGGCAAGGCGCAACCGGGGATTTGATTCCTCGGCCCGCTGCTTGGATACACTACGTCCCTGACCCCAACGGCCGGCCTTGCCGGCAACGTGAAAACCGGAGCAAACGATGAGCGAGATCCCCGGCGATCTGAAGTTCCTGAAGTCCCACGAGTGGGCCCGCGTCGAAGGCGACGGCAAGGTCACCGTCGGCATTTCCGACCATGCCCAGGGGCTGCTCGGCGACCTGGTCTACGTGGAGCTGCCGAACGTCGGAGACCGCGTCGAGGCCGGCAATGCCAGCGCCGTGGTCGAGTCGGTGAAGGCCGCGTCGGACGTGTACAGCCCGGTCAGCGGCACGGTCACGGAGGTCAACGCTGCGCTTGCCGACAAGCCGGAAACGATCAACGAGGATGCCTACGGCGACGGTTGGATCTACGTGGTCGAAGCCGAGGAGCCCGAACAGCTCAACGAACTGCTCGATCCGGATGCCTATGCCGAATTGCTCGAGGAAGACGATCACTGATTCGCGCTTTCGGCTTCGCTGCTCCGGTTCCACCTGCTCCGGCCGCATTTCGCGGCCGGAGTCGTTTCTGGCCGGTGCATCGCCGCCGTCGTTCATCGCGGTCGATCGGTCCGGCATGCACGGGCGGGCCGCGATGGTCATCGCAGGTCCTCCATCGATCGCGGCTTCGCATCGCAAGCGGCGAATCTCTGCCGGCGGCGACGACGCGGATTTTTCTTTGGCAGGCATGTGCGCGGCTGTCGGTGTCATCGAATTGTTTGCGCAGTTTTGCGCAAATCAGCTTGTGCGACGCGCAATCGCCGGTACTGCCGAAAAATATTTTTCGGGCACACGCGGCCCTTGGATCATCTTCGCGTGGGTCGGCGACGGACAACGCGCATCACCCGCATGCGCTGCAGCGCACGCTGGCGATCCGCAAAAAGAATGCATAAAACACGGCATTTTTTTACGATCACCAAAATC
>DATJDY010000041.1:0-7698 GCA_035497155.1 Luteimonas sp. | reverse complement strand
TCGGCTGGTATTTCGTCCCGCTGGCCAACCTCTACAAGCCGTACCAGGCGATGCGGCAGGTTTACCTGGCATCGCGTGATCCAGCCGGCTGGGAAGACGTGCCGGCACCCGTCGTGGCCACGTGGTGGGGACTGGTGATCGCGTCTGGTGTATTCGGACGGCTGTCGCGCGCGATGGGCGACACGGACACCATCAACTGGCTGGACCTGGTGACCACCACGCTGGCAAGCGGCGCGGCATTCGCGTTCATCCTCATGGTCAAGCACACGACCGCGGCCCAGTGCGCCGCCACAGCTTCACCCCGAGGGCAAGGCCCGGCTGCGTGACTGCTACGCGGCCGCCATGAAGGCTTCGATCTCGTCGGCGCTGCGCGCCAGCTTCGCGGTGATCATGCGGGCGCCGTCCTTCGTCACGAGCACGTCGTCCTCGGTGCGGATGCCGATGCCGCGCCACTTCGCCGCGACGCTCGTGTCGCCTGGCGCGATGTACAGGCCCGGCTCGATGGTGAACACCATGCCCGGCTCGAGCAGGCGCGAATCGCCCTCGATGCGGTAGTCGCCGACGTCGTGCACGTCCAGGCCGATCCAGTGGCCGGTCTTGTGGCGGTAGAAGCGCTTGTAGGCGCCGCTCTCGACGTTCTTGCGCAGCGCGCCCCTGAGCAGGCCCAGGCGCAACAGGCCTTCGGTGAGCACCTCGACCGCCGCGCCGTGGCCGGCTTCGTACGGCACGCCCGGCCTGGCCTGCGCAAACGCCGCGGCGTGCGCCGCGCCGACGAGGTCGTGCAAGGCGCGCTGTTCCTTCGAGAAGCGTCCGTTCACGGGGAAGGTGCGGGTGATGTCGGAGGCGTAGTTGCGGTATTCGGCGCCGGCGTCGACCAGCACCAGGTCGCCGTCCTGCGACTGGGCGTCGTTCGCGACGTAGTGCAGCACGCAACCGTTGGCGCCGGCGCCGACGATGCTGCCGTAGGCCGGTACCGCGTCGTTCATGCGGAACACGCGCTCGATCTCGGCCTGCAGCTCGTATTCGCGGATGCCGGCGCGCGCCGCGCGCATCGCCGCCTGGTGCGCGGCGATGCTGATGTCGGCGGCGCGCTGCATCAGCTTCAGCTCGGCCGGCGACTTGAACAGCCGCAGCTCGTCGAGCAGGTGGCCCAGTTCGAGGAATTCGTGCGGCGGCTGCGCGCCGCTGCGCACCTGCGCGCGCACCCGGTTCAGCCAGCCGATCAGCTTGAGGTCGAACTCGGTGTCGCGGCCGAAGTGGTAGTAGACGCGGCTGCGGCCTTCGAGCAGGCCCGGAAGGATCTCGTCGAGGTCCTCGATGGGATACGCATCGTCGAAGCCGAAACGCTCGACCGCGCCTTCGGGGCCGCTGCGCGGGCCGTCCCAGCCTTCGCGCTCCGGGTCGCGCTCGCGGCAGAACAGGATCGCCTCGCCATGCACGCGCCCCGGCACCAGCACCAGGACGGCCTCAGGTTCCGGGAAGCCGCCGAGGTACCAGAAGTCGGAGTCCTGGCGGTACGGATAGTGGGTGTCGCGGCTGCGGATCCGCTCGGGAGCGGCGGGGATCACCAGGATCGCGTCATCGCCCGCCATCCGCATCAGCTGGCGCCTGCGGCGCGCGAACTCCTTGCCGTCGATGCCGGTGAGCGCCTTCATCAATGCAGGCTTTGCCGGTGCGCAGGCGCGAGCACGCAGTCGCCATGCATCAGCAGCGCCGCGACGCGCACGAATTCCTCGATTTCCGAGAGGGCGGCTTCGTCCTCCTCGTCGCCGTCGTCCTGGGGCTGCGCGGCGGCGAGCTTCGCCAGGTCGCCCAGCGCCTCGCGGCTCTCCTCCGACAGCGGCGGCTCGGCGCCCGCGGCCAGGCCAAAGCCTCCGAGGAAACCGCGGCACCACTCGAACAGCGCGCCGCTGCGTTCCCGCAGGGTCGCCTCGGCGGGCGGCAGCAGGAGTTCGAAGCTGAATTCGCGGTCGCTGAATTGGGCCTTCGTGGCTTCCGCCAGGTCCTTGAGCGGGCCTTCGGCGGGCGGCAGCGCCGGATCGGCGAACACGCGCACCAGCCAGTCGGGGCCGACGGTCCCGCCGCCGGCGATCCAGCCGCAGAGGGCACCGTGCAATTCCGCGACGTCGGTGGCGAGCCCGGCCCGTCGTGCCGCGTCGGCGACTTCGCTGGCGGTAGGCATTCCGGGGGGCGTGGTGCTGGAAGGCATGCGGGCGGAAGGGGGGGCGGCTGGCTTCGCCACAGTGTAACGACTTGCACCGGTGCCCGGCATTGCCGACACTTCGGGGACGGACTCATCGACACCCGCCGCCGGCGGTGCCCCGGGGAATACACCATCGCCGCGTCCCGAATGCTACGCGCTGCCTGCGTGAAGCTCGCGCTCGCTGTCCTGGAGCGCTGGGGCGGCAGTGCGCCCGAAGCCGGCGCCGCGATGCACGAGCGCCGCATCGCGTCGGAAGTGCTGCGCAGCATGAGCGAAGCGGTGTGCGTGCTGGACCGGGGCTTCGACTTCGTCTCGGTCAACCCCGCGTTCTCGCGCATGACCGGGTACGGCGAAGGCGAGGTGATCGGCAGCAACGCCAGCCTGCTCGACAGCGCGCAGCACACCTCGTCCTACTACAGCGAGATCCGCGACACCCTGCTGCAGCAGGGCCGCTGGTCCGGCGAGATGTGGCAGCTGCGCAAGGACGGAGAGGAATTCCTGTGCGCGTACGAGTGCAGCACCGTGCTCGACGGCGGCGGCGGCCACGCGATGTACGTGCTCGTGCTCAACGACATCACCGAACAGAAGCGCGCCGAGCAGGAGCTGCGCTACCTCGCCAACTTCGACCCGCTCACCAACCTGCCCAACCGCACGCTGCTCGCCGAGCGCCTGTCGCGCGCGATCGTGCGGGCGCGGCGCCAGGGCGACCGGATCGCGGTGCTGTTCCTGGACCTGGACAGGTTCAAGGACATCAACGATTCGCTCGGCCACGCCGCGGGCGACCGCATCCTGCGCGCGGCGGCGCGGCGCCTGCAGGAAACCGTCGGGCCACGCCAGACCGTGGCGCGCCTCGGCGGCGACGAATTCACGGTGGTGCTGGAAGGACTGTCGGCGCCCGGCGAAGCCGACGACGAGGCGCGCGCCATCATCGCCGCGTTCGAGCAGCCGCTGCTGCTGGACGACAGCCAGGAAATCGCGATCACGCCGTCGATCGGCATCGCCATCTACCCGGACAACGCGCAGGTCCCGACCGAGCTGCTGAAGCAGGCCGACACCGCGATGTACCAGGCCAAGGCCGCGGGCCGCCGCACCTTCTCGCGCTACACCGAGGCGATGGACATTTCGGCGCGGCATCGCGCCACCGTGTCCGGCGCGCTGCGCAAGGTGCTGGACCGCGGCGAGCTGCGCCTGGTGTACCAGCCGCGCATGGCGCTGGCGCAGTCGCGCATCGTCGGCGTCGAGGCCCTGCTGCGCTGGCACGGCCCGGAAGGCGACATCCCGCCCGCGGAGTTCATCCCGCTCGCCGAGGAAAGCGGCACGATCCTCGAGATCGGCGAGTGGGTGCTGCGCGAGGCCTGCCGCAAGGTCGCCAAGTGGCAGCGCCTGGGCCTGCCGTCGCTCGCGGTGTCGGTGAACGTGTCGGCGCTGCAGCTGCTGCGGGGCGACTTCCCCGGCGTCGTCGGCCGGGTCCTCGAGGAGACCGGGCTGCCGCCCGCGTCGCTGGAACTGGAACTCACCGAGTCGGTCGTCATGGCCAATGCGCCGCAGAGCGCGGACAAGCTGCGCGCGCTGCGCGACCTCGGCGTCTCGCTCGCGATCGACGATTTCGGCACCGGCTATTCGTCGCTGGCCTACCTGCGGCGGCTGCCGTTCACGACCCTCAAGATCGACAAGGAATTCGTCGACGACCTGAGCCACGACACCGAGACGGAAGACGCGGCGATCACCACCACGGTGCTCGCGATGGCGCGCTCGCTCGGCCTGAAGGTGGTCGCCGAGGGCGTCGAGACCGAGGCCCAGCTGCAGTTCCTGCGCGACCACCGTTGCGACGAGATCCAGGGCTTCTGGCTGGCCCCGCCGCTCGAGGCCGCCGAGTGCCCGGCCTTCATCCGCCGCTGGCGCCCGGCCACGGGCAGGTCGAGCCTGGAAGCCGACCTTGCACCGGCCGGTTGAGGCCCCCGTGGAACTCCCCTGGCGCCGCGCCTTGACCGCCCCCGGCCGCCTGCCTATCGTGCCCGCATGGACAACGACGCGCTGATCGCCCAGTTGCAGGCCGTGGCGGCCCGTGTCGACGCACTCGCGGCGCGCACGCAACAGCTCGCCGACGAGAACCGCAGCCTGCGCCAGCAACAGGAACAGCTGGCAGGCGAACGTTCGCAACTGCTCGCGCGCAACGAGCAGGCGCGGTCGCGCGTGGAAGCGATGATCGCGCGCCTGAAGTCGCTGGAGCAGCATACGTGAGCAGCGCCTCCGAACCGGTCTCCATCCGCCTGCTCGACCGCGAGTACACGGTCGGCGTGGAACCTGGCGAGCGCGACAGCCTGATGGCGGCCGCGCGCCTGCTCGAGGCGAAGATGCGCGAAGTGCGCGGCGCCAACCGCATGGCGGCCGTCGACCGCGTCGCCGTGCTCGCCGCGCTGAACATGGCGCATGAATTGCAGCAGCTGCGCGACGGCAGCGCCGGCCGCTCGGATGAATTGGCGCGCACGCTCGAGGCGCTGCGCCGGCGCCTTGACGCCGCCGGCGTGTGAATGCCGCACGCCGGGTGAACGCGCGCCGACGAATGGCAGCGCGCACCATCGACCCTTCGCTATACTTCGCCCGCGTCCTCTGCCCTGCGCGACGGCGTGTGCAAACATTCGCCTTGTCCCTTAATGACGACCATGGGGATGCAGCGGGAACCGGGAGTGCATGTCCGCCACGTAGCGGGAAGCCCGATGGTTTCCAGGCATTCCCACTTGAACCCCGGGTTCAAGGTCGTTTCGCACGCATCGCCACGGCGGAGGATGTACTGACGCGTTCCACCCGAAGCCCGCGACCGCAAGGCGCGGGCTTCGTTTTTGCGCGCGCGTCCGTCGCATCCGTCGCGGCCCCGCGCCCGACGCGACCGCCTGCACGCGGGGCATCGCGATGAATGCCGGGACGCCCGCGGCGTCGCGCGCCGGATTGCGCGCCGAGCTGCGCGCGCGCCGCCGCGCGATCCCCGCGGCGCAACGCATCGCGGCCGCGGAGCAGCTGGCGGAGCGCCTGCTCGCCTTGCCTATCCTGCCGCCGGCCGGCGACGTCGCGGGCTACTGGGCGATGGACGGCGAGATCGCCCTGCATGCCGTCCAGCTGCGCCTGCCTCCCGGATTGCGCTGGTGCCTGCCGGTGCTCGCCGAGGACGGCCTGCGTTTCGCACGCTGGCGGCCGGGCGAACCGCTGGCACCCAATCGCCACGGAATCCCGGAACCCGCCGTGCCGGCCGACGCACTGCTGGAACCGCGGCAGATGGCACTGGTGCTGGTACCGCTGGTGGGCTTCGACGCGGCCGGCCACCGGCTCGGCATGGGCGGCGGCTGGTACGATCGCGCCTTCGCGTACCGCAACGGCGCGGCGCAGGCCCGCGACGCAGCCGGTTCCTCCGGAGAGGCGTCGCGGCGGCCACCCTGGCTCGTCGGCACCGCGTTCGCCGCGCAGCAGGTCGAGGCGCTCGCCGCCGAGGCCTGGGATGTCCCGCTGGACGCGGTCTGCACCGAGCGCGAGACCTTCCTCCTCGAAGCATCCTGAGGCAACCGACGACATGGCGGCACGCAAGCGCTACTGGCTGATGAAATCCGAACCGGGTGATTTCTCCATCGACGACCTCGCGCGCGTCGGCACGGAGCCCTGGACCGGCGTGCGCAACTACCAGGCGCGCAATTACATGCGGCAGATGCAGGTCGGCGACGGCGTGCTGTTCTACCACTCCAACTGCGAAGTCCCCGGCATCTACGGCCTCGGCGAAGTCGCGGCCGCGGCCTACCCCGACAGGACCCAGTTCGAGCCGAAGTCGAAGTACTACGACGCGAAGGCGACCCGCGAACAACCGCGCTGGGACCTCGTCGACGTGCGCTACGACCGGCACCTCAAGCGCCCGTTGCCGCTGGACGAAATCCGCGGACACGCCGACGCGCTGGGCGAGGAATTCGCGCTGATCCGCAAGGGTTCGCGCCTTTCCGTGCTGCCGGTCACCGCGGCGCAGTGGAAACTGCTGCTTTCCCTCGAGAAGGCCAAACCGTGAGCGAAGCCAAGCGCCTGGCCGGCGAAAAGGCCATCGAGTTCGTCGAGGACGGCAGCATCGTCGGCGTCGGCACCGGTTCGACCGTCGCGTTCTTCATCGACGCGCTGGCGCGGATCAAGCACCGCATCGCCGGCACCGTGTCGAGCTCCGAGCAGAGCACGCAGCGGCTGCGCTCGCACGGCATCGAGGTCATGGAGCTGAACGACACCGGGCCGCTCGGCCTGTACGTGGACGGCGCCGACGAATGCGACCCGCGGAAATGCCTGGTCAAGGGCGGCGGCGCGGCGCTCACCCGCGAGAAGATCATCGCCCAGGCCTCGGCGAAATTCGTCTGCATCGTGGATCCGTCCAAGCGCGTCGACGTGCTGGGAAGGTTCCCCCTGCCGGTGGAAGTGATCCCGATGGCCCGCAGCCTGGTCGCGCGCGAGCTCGTGCGGCTCACCGGCGGGCAGCCCGTGTGGCGCGAAGGCGTCGTCACCGACAACGGCAACTGGCTGCTGGACGTGCACAACCTCGCCATCCGCGATCCTGAGGCGATGGAAACCGCGATCAACCAGCTCCCCGGCGTCGTCAGCGTCGGCTTGTTCGCGCGACGGCGCGCGGACGTGGTGATCGTGGGCGGCGAGCCGCCGATCGTTCTCTAGGGCAACCGCCCGCAAGCGCGTGATCTCCCGCGTTGCGACGCGCTGGATGCAGTTGCTTGCGCAGTCGCTCGCGGCGCGCCGCACAAAGAAAAACCCCGCAGCCGTGGCTGCGGGGTTTTGGGTAAAGACCCTGGCGATGACCTACTCTCGCATGCTAGATGCACACTACCATCGGCGCGTGCGCGTTTCACTTCCGAGTTCGGGATGGGATCGGGTGGTTCCACGCAGCTATTGTCACCAGGGAGAGGGTGGAGGGTCGCGGTCCATCAAGTGATGGTCGCGCCACGCTCTCGCTCGGTTGCTTCCGGCAGGGATTGACCCCGCGTTCGGCGAATAAGGTTGGGACGTAGCGAGTCTTTTTGCGATCGTCGACGTGTACGTCGAGGATAAGGCAACTTGAGGTTATATGGTCAAGCCACACGGATCATTAGTACAGGTTAGCTCAACACATTGCTGTGCTTACACACCCTGCCTATCAACCACCTGGTCTTGATGGTTCCTTTAGGGGGCTTGTGCCCCGGGAGATCTCATCTTGAGGCGCGCTTCCCGCTTAGATGCTTTCAGCGGTTATCGCTTCCGAATATAGCTACCCGGCAATGCCACTGGCGTGACAACCGGAACACCAGAGATTCGTCCACTCCGGTCCTCTCGTACTAGGAGCAGCCCCTCTCAAATCTCCAACGCCCACGACAGATAGGGACCGAACTGTCTCACGACGTTCTGAACCCAGCTCGCGTACCACTTTAAATGGCGAACAGCCATACCCTTGGGACCGGCTACAGCCCCAGGATGTGATGAGCCGACATCGA
>DATJDY010000040.1:0-3143 GCA_035497155.1 Luteimonas sp. | reverse complement strand
TGGACTGGCTGCTGGCCTGCGCCGACGGGCACGCACTGCCGCTGTACGAATTCCATCAAAACGAAGACGGCGACATCGGCCCGCATGAGCGTCGCCCCATCGAGCCTGCGCAGGCCAGGGACGCGCTGCGCAAGCTGGTCGGCCTGCGCGCCGCCGGCCTGCGCGAACCGCTGGCGTTCGCGCCGCGCAGCGGCTGGAAGTACTACAGCGCGAAGAGTGCCGAGCGCGGGCTCGAGGACGCGCGCAAGCAGTGGCAGGGCAGCGACCGGCTGTGGGGCGAAGGCACCGGCGCCGCGTACGCGCTCGCGCTGCGCGCGCGCGATCCGTTCGCGGACCGCGCCGCGCTGCGCGCCTTCGTCGCCAACGCCATCACCGTGTTCTCCGCCGTCGGCAGCGGCATCGGGATTCCGCCGGAACTCGACGAGGACGCGATCGCCCGCGCGTCGCTGGCCGGGGACGAGGACGAATGAGCGCCGTGCCCGCCCGCGATCCCTACCTCGAGCTGCCGCTGCAGGGCGTACGCCTGATCGAAGCGTCCGCCGGCACCGGCAAGACCTTCACCCTGGCCACGCTGGTCACGCGCCTCGTGGTCGAGCGCGGGCTGCGCGTGGGCCAGGTCCTGGCCGTGACGTTCACCGAAGCGGCCACGCAGGAACTGCGCAAGCGCATCCGCGAGCGCCTGCTGCTCGCGCTGGCGCTCGTCGATGCGCCGGCGGCCGGGGACGAGGACGCGGAAGCGGCGCTCACCCGCGACATCCTGCACGCGCACCTCGCGCGCAGCGGCGAACGCCCCGACGCGCTGCGCCGCCGGCTGCGCGCGGCCGCGCTGGAAATCGACCTCGCGGCGATCTTCACCATCCACGGCTTCTGCGCGCGCGTGCTGCGCGAGCACGCGCTGGAAACCGGGCAGGGCTTCGATCCGCCGGAGCTGCTCGCCAACGACGCCGGCCTGCGCGAGGAACTCGCGGCCGACCTGTGGCGCACGCACGGCCGCGACGACGCGGGCGCGGAAGACCTGGCGGCGCTCTGGAAGGGCGGCCCCGATGCGCTCGCGGCCGACCTGCGCGTGCTGATGCGCGAACCGCGGCTGTTGCCGCCCGACGCGCCGCTGCCGGCCGATCCCGTGCCCGCGGTGCTCGCCGCCGGCCACGCGCTGGCCGAGGGATTCCGCGCCCACGGCGAGGACTTCCTCGCGACCCTGCTGGATGCGCTCGAACGCAAGGTGCTGAACGGCCAGAGCTACAAGGCGCCGTGGATCCAGTCGCTGTGGATTGCACTGACCGGCTGGTGCGAGGCCGGCGATTACCACGCACCGCTCGACGCGCGGCTGGCGCGGCTCACCGCGCAGGCGATGCAGGAGAAGACCAACAAGGCGCACGCGGGCAAGACGCCGGAGTCGCCGCTGTGCGAACGCATCGATCGTTACCTGCAGGCAGTGGCCGCCTGCGACGCGTACCGGATCCGCCGCCGCATCGCCCTGCTGCACCGCATCCGCGGCGATGCGCGCGAGCGGCTGGCGCTGCTCAAACGTCAGCGCCGCGTGCAGACCTACGACGACATGATCGACGGCGTCGCCGACGCACTGGACGGACCGCGCGGCGATGCGCTGGCCCGCAGCCTGCGCGCGCAGTACGCGGTGGCGCTGGTGGACGAGTTCCAGGACACCGACGCGCGGCAGTGGAAGATCTTCGACCGCGTGTTCGGCAGCGGCAGCGCCGCCGACGGCAGCGCGCCCGCGCTGTTCCTCGTCGGCGATCCCAAGCAGGCGATCTACGGCTTCCGTGGCGGCGACGTGCATACCTACCTGGGCGCGCGCGGCACCGCGGAGGAAGCGCCGCCGCTCGCGCACAACTTCCGCTCGCGGCCGGCGGTGCTCGAGGCGATCGGGGCGCTGTACGACCAGGCGGGCGAGGAGGCCTTCGTCGACCCGCGTATCCGCTTCCGCGCCGTCGAGCCGGGCGGCACGCGCACGGACGCCGATTTCCAGCGCGGCGGCGCGCCCGCGCCGGCGCTGACGCTCTGGCGCGCGCCCGACCCGAAGCCCGACGACAAGGGCGAAACGAAGCCGTGGAAGGCCGAAGCCTCGCGCGAGCAATGCACCGCCGCCTGCGTCGCGGCGATCCACGCGGTGCTGGCCGAAGGCCGCGCTGGCACCGCGACGATCGAGGGCAGGCCGGTGCAGCCGGGCGACATCGCGGTGCTGGTGCGCACCCACGGCGAGGCCATGCGCATCCAGCAGGCGCTCGCCGCGGCCGGCATTCCCGCCGTCGCCGCCGGCAAGCTGAGCCTGTTCGCCACGCCCGAAGCGCGCGAACTGCACGCGCTGCTGCTCGCGCTGCTGCAAAGCGGCGACGACAGCCGCCTCCGCGCCGCGCTGGCGACGGTGCTGGTCGGCGTCGACGCCGCGGCGATCGCCGCGCTCGACGGCAGCGAGCACGACTGGCAGCAGCGCGCCCTGGCCTGGCGCGAACGCCTGCTGCGCGGCGGCCCGCTCGCGCTCGTCGCCGACCTGTGCGCCGAACACGCGCCGCGCCTGCTCGGCCTCACCGACGGCGAGCGCCGCGTCGGCAACTACCTGCAGCTCGCCGAAGCGCTGCAGGAAGCGCAGGCGCAGGCGCTCGGCCTGCACGGCCTCGTCGACTGGCTGGGCACGCGCGTCGCCGACGCCGATCCCGACGACGAAGCGCAGCTGCTGCGGCTGGAATCGGACGCGCGCCGCGTGCAGATCGTCACCCTGCACAAGAGCAAGGGCCTGGAATACCCGCTGGTGTTCCTGCCCTTCGCCGGCATCGGTCGACCAGCGCCTTCGCCGGGACGCATGTGCGTGGCGCAGGGCGGCGACGACAACGAGCGCCGCCTGCACTGGAAGATCGACGTGCCGGAAGCGGAATGGGACGACGCCAAAGAGCGCTGGAGCATCGAGCAGCACGCGGAGCAGGCGCGCCTGCTCTACGTCGGCCTGACCCGCGCGCGGCATGCGCTGTGGCTGGCCAGCGGCCCGTTCTACAACTGCGACAAGGCCGCGCTGGCGCCGATGCTCTCCGACCTCGCCGGGTTGCAGGCCATTCCGTGCATCCGCGTGGACACCGTTGCGCCGCCGCCGGCACTGCCGCGGTTGCCGCCCGAATCCGACGCCGAAGTGC
>DATJDY010000039.1:0-5903 GCA_035497155.1 Luteimonas sp. | reverse complement strand
GCAGCGCCACGGCGATCGGCAGTGGGCGGGAGGTCATGGCGGGAATCATTGTCCTCGATCGTTTCCGGCCGGCAGGCACTCGCCGGAAGTCTTGTCCTGCTCGGGCGCCGGGTAGAGGGGGCGCCGCATGCGGCAACCGTCGCGATCGATGAGGATCCCGTTCGTCCCCACGCTGACCAGGCGCGAACCGTCGGGTAGGGTATCACCGGCGCCGACGCGTTTTATGAGCGGATCATTGCCGGCCTTGACCAGGACGGCGCGGTCGTCCGGGCGCCCGACCAGGCCCAGCAAGGTCCATTCCGCCGAGGGCGTGCCGGCCCCTGCCGGGCCCGAGCCCACCCAGGAGACGCCGCGCGTCGCCCCGAATTGCGCGGCGCTGGACCGCTCGAGGCTGGCGGCCGTCGGCAGGCGCCATGCCGCGCCGTGCGCGCCGATCGCGTTGGTCGCGAGCGGCGTCGGCCGGAACCAGCCCGCAATGGCGGCAAACGCGATGCAGGCGCCGGCGAGCCAGGCGTGGCGGTGGTTCATCGCACGCCCCCGGCCGCCGCAGCCGTGGTGGCCGGGGGCGCGGCCGTCGCGGCCGGGGCGGCGACGCGGTAATAGCCCTGCACGGTCAGGCTGAAGGTCTGGTTGCTGCCGTCGCTGCGGATGGTGATGGCGGGGATCGTCACGAGTGAGGTCGTGCCCTCGATCCGGTGGATGAGCTGCCAGGTACGTTGCGGATCCATGCTCCCGGCGATCGTCGCCGTCACCCGGACGATGTCCGCGGACGGCGCTTCGAGGCGGGTTGGCGCCTGCGTATCCATGCGGATCGGCACGGCCTGGGTGTCGGTGATGCTCTTGAGCCAGCCCTGGAACTGGGCCTGCGCCAGCCCCCCGGACGCCGCCTGCGGAATCTCCGCTTCCAGTGCATCGGCGAGCTTGGCGGCGTCGGCGGCGCGCTGCAACCACACGTCCTGCCCCGCCAGCTGGCGCACCTGGATGTAGCGCGCGCGCGCCTGTTCCAGTCGCGCGACCTGGCCCTGGCGCACGTCGCCGAGCACCAGCACGATCCAGCCGACGAGCAACAGGCCGATCGCGCCGAGGCCGACCTGCAGGCGCGGGTTGGCGCGGACCTGGTCGAGCAGCGGGCGCAAGTCGGCGGGCAGGCGCCAGTTCATCGGGCTGCCGCTCCCTGTTCCGCGATCGGGGTGAGTTTCGCCTGCAGGATCACTTCGTCCTGCCGGCTCGTGGTGGCCGGCGTGACTTCCAGGAGGAAGGGCGAAGACTCCCAGGCGGAGACGATCGCGGCGACATCGGCGCCGGGCGCGCGCATCGTCACTTCGAGGACTTCCGGGCTCGGTTGCGACCACATCATCAGTTGCCAGTTGCCGGGCGTCAGCCGCTTGACCTCGCCCAGCAGCCTGGTCTGCGACGCGGGCGCATGCAGCGCCAGCACCGCGTCGATCCGCGCGCGCGAAGCATCCGCGCGTTCGCGTGCATCCAGGATGCGCGTCATCCCCGCCGACAGGCTCTCGATCTGGCGTTCGGCGGAATGCGCGCGCCAGGCGACGCGCAACGCGCTGGCGCCCTGCCACGCGATGGCCGCGATCGCGAGCGTCGCGACCACCATGGCGATGAGTTGCGGCTGCGCGCCGACGCGGCCTGCGAAGGCGACGCGCGCGCCGGCCGAATCCAGCGCGCGCGGCAGCAACGGCGCGGGCACGGGTTCCGGCATGCCGGCATTGGCGTCGAGGCCGGTGCCGCGCAGGAATTCCTGCCAGGACCGCGCATCCGGCAAGGCGGGCCACCAGCGGCTGGCGTCCAGCCGCCCGCCGCGCCAGGCACGCGCCTCGAAACCGGCGTTGAACGGTTCGCCCTCGGCAGGCTGCGCGTCGAGTGCGAGCAGTTCGACGACATCCTCGCGCTGCAAGCCGCCGCGGAACAGGGCTTCGGCACGATGCCGGGACACGTCGGGGGCCAGCGCCCGGACGCGCGCACGCGACCAGTACCAGGCGCAGGCGTGGTCGCCGCACCACAACACGTCGTGCCCGGGATCGGCGAACGGCGCGGCGCGGCGCACCGCGAGCGCGACGTAGGCATCGCGCTGCCGCTGGGGTACGCGCGTGGCATCGACATGGAGGAACAGGCACAGTTCGCGCCCGACCAGCGCCAGGACCGAGGAGCCGCCGCCGCCCGCGAGCGGCCGCGCGCCATCACTTCCCAGGCGGAGCAGGGCCGGGGAGAAGCGGCGACGCAGTCGGTCGAGCCAGGCTTGAATCGGTGACGTCGTCACGGGGCAGGGTGATCTCGTAGTCGAGGCGCCAGGGCCGCCCGCCGGCGTCCGTTGGGGTCAGGGTCCAGTGGACGATTTGCCGGGGCCCCGCATTGTGCCAGAGGGCAAGGGTGCCATATCCGCTCGCGTAAAGGCTTATCGGGTCCATCTCGTCCATGGGGAGGCTGAAGTCGCGGATGAACTGCGACCCCAGCACGTTGGGCATGGTCGCTCGCAGCGCCACGATGCGTTCGGCCAGGGCGCGGTCCACGCCGGGCAGCGCCTGCAGCGTCTCCACCGTGGCGGTGTTGACGTTGATCGAGAGCCATCGGGACAGGGTCAGCAGGCGCATCAACTTGTCGTCGTCCATACCCTCCAGGGCCTTGTCCCAGCCCAGGACGCGCCGGATTTCCAGCGGCGTGGCGAGCGTCCGGTTCGCGGGCGGCGCAAGTCCGTGCTCGCGGTACTGGCGCGCCTCCGCCCCGCCGATCCGGTACAGGTCGTCCGGATCCTGGAAATCCAGGCGCGTCGCGTCCATCGCGTTCCACTGGTCCGGCGGCACGCCCAGCAACCGGAACATCCCGGCCTGGAATTGCGGCGACGTCCAGTTGAGGCTGATGCGGCCGGCATCGTCCTGCAGCGCGAACTCGACGTTGCCGAGTCCGGAATACGGCGTGGAATCGAGGCGGATCTCGTTGCCGATCGGCAGCCTCGAAACGGTTCCGCCGAATTCGTCCCTGGCCTGCGGGAACGCGGTTGCCTGGCCGGCCGAGAGCACCACCTGGTCGTCGACGGTGAGGCCGCCCATGGTCTGGCGTCGTGTCGCGAGCAGGTACAACACGGTGTCGCGCGTGCCGACCGCGTCGATCTCGGCGCGGAAGCCGTCGGAATCGGCCTGCGCCTCGGCGACGGCGCGCGCGCTGACGACAGCCACCGCCGCGGCGAGCATGGAGATGACGGTGAGCGCGACGAGCACCGCGAGCAGTACGAAGCCGCGGGCGTCGCGTGCCGCGGGCGGTTGGCGGCTACAGCTGCTCATGTTCGTACGGGACATCGATCGGGTCGCGTGGCCCGAGCACGGACGCGGCGATCAGCGTGCCGTGCGCGGCACCCGGCACGGGCGCGAACTCGAGCACGATCGCGTCGGGCAACTGCGGCCACGCACCGAGCGCCGGCGGCCAGCGGTCGTGCAGGGCGCCTTTCGCGTCGACGTAGTGCAGGCGCAGGCTGCCCGCCATCGGCAGCGACAGCACGACCTTGCCGTCGCCTTCCTCCAGCTCGACCTGGTCTGCGCCGGACGGCGTGGCGACGATCCGCCAGCGCTGCGCGGTCGGGATGCCCTGGCGTTGCAGCACGGGCGACAGCGTGGTGCCGCTGAAGCCGCGCGCATCGCCTTCGAACGCCGGCGCCGCGTCCTCGCCGGGCTTCGGCGCCAGCGCTTCCAGGCCGCGCACCGATTCGCGGAACCATGCCTCGCTGTTGCGTTGCTCGCGACCGGTGCGCTCGTTCGCGATGGCGCGCGTGTGCGCGCGCTGGTACTGCCCGAGCGCCTGCGTCGTGAGCAGCAGGGCCATGCCGGCGATGAGCATCACCACCAGCATCTCGAGCAGGGTGAATCCCTCCTGGAAACGACAGCGGCCAGGCCGGCGGTGGTGGCGGCGATCAGAAGTCATCGGCAGGCGGCCTGGCCGTCGTCCATCCCGCGCGACGCAGGGTGAACCTGTCTTCCTCGCGGCCGTCGCGCAGCAGGTGCACGTCCAGGTCGTAGAGGGCGAGGTCGAACACCATCGTGTTGCCGGCCGGACCCACGCCCTGCCTGGCCTCCACCTGGCGACTGGTCCAGCGCACCGACAGGCCGCCGGGAAGATCGCGCGAGCCGGCCGGCTCGGCCATCGGGTTCACCGGTTCCAGCACGGCCAGCGCGGCGCGCCCGTCGCGGACTGCCGCGGAACGCGCGTCCACTCGTGCGAGTGCGTTGACGTTCGTCGCCAGCCACGCGTAGAGCGCCATCGCACAGATGCTGAAGATCGTGAGCGCGACGATCGCCTCGAGCAGGGTGAAGCCGCGCTGCCGCCGACCGACGGACATGCCTGCCGCACGGTTCATCGCGGCGGCGTATCGAGTGCGATGCGGCAGAACGGCGCCTCGAGCGTGAAGCGGCGCACGTAGCCGCCTTCACGCAATTCGCCGCTGGCGCTGCGGCACGCGCCGTTCGCCTCGATCACGAGGGGAACGTCGAGCACCACGGTCCAGCCTTCGGGCACGCCCTTCAGCGCATCGGGCGGCAGTTGCCCCGCCTCGAACGACAGGCGTCGTCCCTGCGTCCGCGCGTCGGCGCCCAGTGCAGCGAGTGCGCCGAGCGTGGCGTCGATGTCGGTCGCGCGTCGCCAGGTCGCGATCGTCCGGAATCCCTGCGGGGCCACCAGCGCGGTCGCGAGCCCGAGCAGGGCCAGCACGACCACGAGCTCGAGCAGCGTGAAACCGGCTGCTGCCTTACTGCGCGGGCAGGAAACCGACGTCCGCATCGAGATCGGCCCCGCCGCGCTTGCCGTCGGCACCGGTGGAATAGAGGGTCAGGGGCTGGTCGGCCGTCGCCGTGGGCGAGTACTGGTACGGGTTGCCCCACGGATCCTTCGGCACCTCGCCGTCGAGGTACGGGCCGGACCAGCGCTGCGAGAGGGTCGCGTCGGACGGCTTCGCGACCAGCAGCTGCAGGCCTTCCTGTTCCGTCGGGAAGCGGCCGATGTCGAGCCGCATCGTTTCCAGCGCGCCCTTCAGCATGCGGACCTGGGTCTGGGCGGTCTGCACCTTGGCCTTGTCGGCCTGGCCGAACAGGCGCGGGCCGATGAGGCCCATGATCAGGCCGATGATCACCAGCACGACGATCATTTCCAGCAGCGTGAAACCCTGCACCCGCGGGCGGGGGGCGCGGAAGGCGTGGGATCGGGTCGGCATGGGGGGCTCCGCGATGGCGATGATGGGGATTATGACCGCAGGCCCGGGGCCGCGTTCAACGGCCGACGATGTCGTTCGCGCTGGTGATGGCGAGGATGATGCCGATCATGATCACGCCGATGACGCCGCCGATCACCAGGATCGCGGCCGGCTCCAGCAACGCCAGGAACTGCTTCATGCGCACGCGCCCGGCGTCCTCGCACAGGCGGCCGAGCGAACGCAGCATCGACGGCAGCTCGCCCGAGCGCTCGCCGACGCGCACGAGGTTGTAGCCGGTGGCCGTCAGGGCCGCCTGCTCCTCCAGCGCGTCGGCCAGCGGGGTGCCGGCGCGCACCGCGCGCGCCGCTTCCTCCAGCCGCGCGCTGCGCTGCGGCGAGCGCACGCCCTCGCGCGCGAGGGAGAGGGCGTCGAGCAGCGGCACGCGGTTGGCGAGCAGCGTCGCGAGGATCTTCGCCCAGCCGGCGGTCTCCGATTCCACCAGCCAGGGGCCGATGACCGGCATTCGTTCGAGTCGTTCGTGCAGGCGCGCGCGGAATTGCGGGCGGGACCAGGCGCGCGCCGCGAACACGGCGGCGAGCGCGAGCGCACCGACGATCCAGCCGATGTAGTCGCGCGCGAACAGGCCGCCGTGCAACACGGCCGACGCCAGCAGCGGGAGGTCGGCGCCGCGTTCGAGCAGGGTCGCGAATTTCGG
>DATJDY010000038.1:0-7985 GCA_035497155.1 Luteimonas sp. | reverse complement strand
CCGGCGGCGGCCGGGGCGGGTGCGGCGGCGGGCGCTGCCGCAGGGGCGGGGGCCGGAGCTTCGGCGGCCGCGGCCCGGGCCTTGCGCGGCGCGGGTTCGGGTGCCGCCTCGGCGCCACCGGCCGTGGCGGGTTCGTACTGGGCGCGGAACTTGGCCAGCAGCGGCAGCCCGAGTTCGCGCGCCAGCGCCTCGTTCGCGCTGGTGCCGTAGGCGAGGGCGACCGGCAGCACGCCGGCGTCGCGCAGCGCCTCGACCAGGGCGCGCGCGGTCGCCAGCGGTGGCACCTGCGCCAGCCCGCCGAAGTCCAGCACCACCGCCGCGCGCTCGAACAGCTTCGGCGCGCGCGCCACGCGCTCGCGCATCTCGCCGGCGAGCTTGTCCACGTCGAGCGTGCGCACGCGCAGGTTGGCGATGCCGACCTGGCCGATCTTGAGTTCGCCCGCGGGCTCGTAATCCATGCCCGTCGCCGTGGCCATGCTCAGGTGCCCGTCGCGCGATGCGCGGTGTCGGCGTGGCCGGCGCTTGCGTGGCCGGCGCGTGCCTGGCCGGCGCGTGCCGGGTTGATCCATGGCACGTCGGGCAACTGCCCGCCGTAGGTGTCGTGCACCCACGCGTAGCTGCAGAGCTCCTTCATCAGCATCGCGGCGCGATGCGCCGGCTGCCCATCGGCCGACGGCATCACGTGCTGGCCGACCTCGCGGAAGCCGAAGCTGCCATGGAACAGCAGCGCCGGATCGTTGCCGTCGTCGAGGAACACCTCGCAGGCCAGGCGCGGATGGCGCAGTTCGGCATGGCTCTGCACGTCGGCGTAGAACGCGCGGCCCACGCCGCCGCCGCGGCGGCGGCTGGCGACCACGATGCGGTCGATGTAGAAGAAATCCGGGTAGCGCTCGCCGAACCAGCGGAAGTTGCTGCTGTCGTGTTGCGAGGACGCGGCGAAACCGACCAGGAAGCCGGCCAGCGCGCCGTCGCGCTCGGCGATGCGGAAATAGTCGGCGTCGGCGTGGAAGCGGCGGACCCGCGCCGCGTCCAGCGGCAGGATCGCGGGGCCGGCGGCGTTGTTGAGGGCAAGGACGGAATCCAGGTCGTGCTCGCGCACGTCGCGGATGACGATCGACATTCCCGGCTCCAGCTCACGAACAGCCGCGATTATCGCATGGCGGCAGCGCCCGGAGGACCGCGCCGGTCGGCCGCGGCGGCCCCGCGTCCAAGGCGGTTTTCGAATTGGACGGGACGGCAAGCCGCATCCAGCGGGCTTGCCGCGGCGTTCGATTCTGGCGACCGCCGACATGACCTTCGATGCACGCGGTGGCGAGGGCTTGCGCCTAAGATGGGCCATGTTCGCGCGCCTGGACCATACCCGCCTGTTGCGCTACGCCGGCCTGTTCACGTGGGGCGCGGTCGGGTTGTGGCTGTTGAACGTCCGGCTGGATCCGGAATCCATCGCCCTCGAGCCGGGCGAACCCCTGAGCGTGCGGGTCCTGCGCTGGCTGGCGGCGTACCTGGTGTTCGGTGTCGTCTACTGGTGGATCACCCAATCGCTGGGCAGGCGCCGTCCCGTCCTCGCCGACCATGCGCTGTTGCTGGTGTTGACCGCGTGCGCGCTTGGCGTGAGCTATTTTTCCGGGACGGGACTGGGCAGCATCCTGCTGATGGTCGTGGCGGGGTTGTTGCCATGGCTGCTGCGTCCGGTCGCGGGCGTGGCCTGGCTGATCGCGAGCAACCTGGCGATCGTGCCCGTGTTCGTTGATGCGCTGGATTTCCCCCCGGTCATCGGGATCCTCCAGTCCCTGCTGTACGCGGGGTTCAGCGCCTTCGTGTTCGTCACGGCATTCGTCGCCCGGCAGCAGGCCGAGGCGCGCGAGGACCAGCGCCGGTTGAACGCGGAACTGCGCGCCACCCGCGCGTTGCTGGCGGAAAGCGCGCGGGTGAACGAGCGCACCCGCATCTCGCGCGAACTGCACGACCTGCTGGGCCACCATCTGACCGCGCTCAGCCTGAACCTGGAAGTGGCGGGACATCTCGTGCAGGGCGCCGCGCAGGAACACGTTAACCAGGCCCACACGCTGGCGCGCCTGCTGTTGAGCGACGTGCGCGAGGCGGTGAGCCGGCTGCGCACCGACGACGCCATCGACATGGCTGCGACGCTGCGTCCGCTCGCCGAGAACGCCGCGGGCCTGCGCATCGTCCTCGACCTGCCCGAACGCTTCCTGCTCGACGACGCCGAGCGCGCGCACGTGCTGCTGCGCTGCACGCAGGAAATCATCACCAACGCGCAGCGCCACGCGCAGGCCGTGGAATTGCGCCTGCGCTATCGTTTCGAGGGCCGTGCGGTGCGGGTGCTCGCCAGCGACGACGGTCGCGGCGCCGAAGCCCCCGCCGCGGGCAACGGCCTGCGCGGCATGCGCGAACGCCTAGCGGCCTACGGCGGCAGCGCCGCCATCTCCACCCACCCGGGCGCCGGCTTCGCGCTCGACCTGTACCTGCCCCTGGACGACCGGCCGCACGCGGCCGGGAACCACGCCCAACCCATGCATGCCCTGGCTGGAGAAGAGGAATGATCCGCATCTGCCTGGTCGACGACCAAACCCTGGTGCGCCAGGGCATCCGCTCCCTGCTCGCACTGGCCGAAGGCATGGAAGTCGTGGCCGAAGCCGCCGACGGCAAGCAGGCGGTGGAGGTGATCCCGCAGGCGAAGCCCGACGTGGTGCTGATGGACATGCGCATGCCGGTCATGTCCGGGCTCGAGGCGCTGCAGGCGCTGGCGCGCGCCGGGACGCTGCCGCCGACCATCATCCTGACCACCTTCGACGACGACCAGCTGGTGCTCGCCGGGCTCAAGGCGGGCGCCAAGGGTTACCTGCTGAAGGACGTCTCGCTGGAGCAGCTGGTGGGCGCCATCCAGGCGGTCGCCGGCGGGGGTTCGCTGGTCCAGCCGGCGGTGACCCAGCGCCTGCTCTCGGGCCTGGAGCACATGCGCAACGATTTCGTCAGCCTCGACCGCCCGGACCCGCTGACCGACCGCGAAACCGAGATCCTGCGGCTGATGGCCTCGGGCTTCTCCAACAAGGAGATCGCCAATTCGCTGGGCGTGGCCGAGGGCACGATCAAGAACCACGTGTCCAACATCCTGTCCAAGCTGGGCGTGCGCGACCGGACCCGGGCCGTGCTCAAGGCCTTCGAACTGCAGCTGGTCTGATCGGGCCGGTTCCACCCGTCTGTGTAACCGGTCCCTTTTTGTGAGGGCGGGCGCTTCGCCGCCGCCGGCCTTCTTGCTACGATTGCCGGTCTGCGCCCCCGGACGGCCGGTCCGCGGGCACCCTGGAGAACCTGAATGACCCGTTTGCTCGAGATCCTGATTTCCCTGGCGATCGTCGTCGCGCTGTTCCTGCTGGTCGCGCTGGTGCTGCCGTCGCACCGCCACCTCGAGAAGCAGGTGGAGACGAACCGCAAGCTGACCATCGTGTACGACACGCTCAACAGCCTGCGCCGCTTCCCCGACTGGAATCCGCTGGTCCTGCGCGACCCGAAGATGCAGCTGCAGTTCTCCGGCCCGGCCTCCGGCGTCGGCGCGCGCATGGACTACACCTCGGACAAGCCGCAGCTTGGCCAGGGCAGCTGGGAAATCACCGCCACGCAGCCGCGTTCCAGCGTCACCTATGCGATCGTCAATCCGCAGCGCGGCCACGACAAGACCAGCGTCTTCACCCTGACGCCGACCGGTCGCGCCGGCCGCAACGTCGAGATCAGCCAGACGTACGACGTCAGCTATGGCTGGGACCTGCTGGGCCGCTACGCCGGCCTGTACGTGAGCCGCCACGTCGGCGACGACATGGACCTGGGCCTGCAGCGCCTGACCAACATGCTGGCGCAGGTGCCGAACACCGATTACGCGGTGCAGGGCAGCAAGCTCGCCGACCTGTCGTTCGTCGACCTGCCGGCCGAGGACCTGCTGGTGGTCAACGCCGGTTCGATCGAGCGCAACAACCTGAAGATCCAGGACGCGATGCGCGCGGACATGGAGTGGATCAAGCGCAGCATGGACGCCAACGGCCTCGTCGCCGCCGGCCCGATGCGCATCGTCTCCACCGAACTTGCGCGCGAGACCTACACCTTCGACGTGGTCGTGCCGGTGCGTCGCGCCGGTGCCGCTGCTGCCGCCGACACGGCGCCCGCGCCCGTCGCCGGCCAGGAAGGCGCGGCCGCCGCTGCCCCGGCGCGTGCGCCGGTCACCGCCGCCTCCGGCGCGCCGATGAGCGGCCTGAAGCTGCTCGGCCCGGTGAAGTACCAGCGTTCTGAAGCCGGCCGCTACGCGAGCGCGACCTACGTCGGCTACATGGCGGAACTCGAGACCGTGCGCAATGCGCTGCGCGCCTGGACGCTGACCCAGGGCGAGGAGCCCACCGGCCTGGCGTTCGAGGTCTACAAGCGCGGCATCGACCAGTCGTTCACCGCCAACGGCCAGTACGACATCTACTGGCCGGTCAAGAAGTAAGGCGATGCCACGTCACGCGCGCGGTTTCGACACCGAAGCCGCGCGCGACCACCTGGCCCGGCGCGATCGCCGGCTGGGCACGTGGATGAAGCGGATCGGGCCCATCGCGCCCGACCCGCGCTGGCGCAAGCCCTTCGATCCGGTCGACGCGCTGGCGCGCGCGATCCTCTACCAGCAGCTCAGCGGCAAGGCCGCGGCCACGATCGTCGGCCGCGTGGAAGCCGCCATCGCGAGCGACCGTTTCCACTGCGACACGCTGGCGCGCTGCGACGATGCGGCGATCCGCGCCTGCGGCGTCTCCGGCAACAAGCTGCTCGCGCTGCGCGACCTGGCGCGGCGCGAGGCGGCGGGGGAGATCCCCGACCTGCGCCGCATGTCGGTCATGGACAACGACGCGATCATCGAGGCGCTCGTGCCGATCCGCGGCATCGGCCGCTGGACCGTCGAGATGATGCTGATGTTCCGCCTCGGCCGACCCGACGTGCTGCCGGTGGACGACCTGGGCATCCGCAAGGGCGCGCAGGCCGTCGACAAGGCCGACGCCATGCCGACCCCGAAAGCGCTGGCCGAACGCGGCGAACGCTGGGGTCCGTACCGCACCTACGCCAGCCTCTACCTGTGGCGCATCGCCGACCAGGCCGGGCCGGCGAAGGCCGCGACCAAGCGCTCGCAGGACTGAGGCCCGAAAGCCCTGCGCCTTGGCCGGCCGAAGCTCCGGAGCGGTGAACGATCGTTGACTTTCATCTTCCCGCCCCCCAAAATTCGCGGCTCGCTCGCCTGCCCAGGTGGCGGAATTGGTAGACGCACTAGTTTCAGGTACTAGCGGGTAAAACCGTGGAGGTTCGAGTCCTCTCCTGGGCACCAAGCGAAACAGGAACCCCGCCATCGAGCGGGGTTTTTTGTTGGGCGATCAATGCCCCTGCGGACGGGGCCCGGTAGGAATGGGGCCGCGTCCCGCGCGCAGCGAAAGAAGGCTGGCGTACAGGCCCATCGCGCGCTTGTCGATTTCATTCCACTCAGCCGGACCCAGCCGCGGGAACGTCATGTACATGATCATCGACGCCTTCCCGTCACCCTGCAGGTAGGCGCGGCGCAGGTACGCGGCGCTGTCGAGGGCATTGGTGTTCCGGTAGCCCAGGGACAGCTGGTAGTCCGCGTACACGTTGCCGGCGACGGCGACCTGCGCGATCCGGACCATGCCCTCCACTTCGTCGCCCCGCTCCATCATGCGCCGGCCGAGCATGGCCTGAGCGGCCTGGTCGCCGTGCCCGGACGCGGATTCCAGTTCGTCCACCGACATCTGCTCGAGTTCCGCTTCGCGTTCCGGCGTCGGGAATCCGCGGGTTTTCAACCACGAGGCTTCCGCTGCGGACGACGCGCCCAGGTTCTCGGATTCGCACTGGATGGTTCGGCAGCGGTAGGCCTCCAGGAGTGCGTCTCGTTGCAGGCGCGCTTCGGCAGGGCCCGGTGCGCTTGCCGCTGGCCGTCGCGTTTGCCGGGTTTGCGGCCCCAGCGCGGCTGGCGCATCGCCCACGGGCGTGGCCGCCGCGGTTGGCGCTGGTCCGGATCGTTCGTGCCCGGGCTCCGGCGCGCGCTCCTGGTTGCAGGCGCTCAGCGCGGCCAGCAGCGCGAGCACCGTCGCGCGCACGAGCCTTCTCGCGGTCAGCTTGTGGGCCATGCCTTTTCTTGCCGTGTCGGTGACATGCAAAGTCTACCCGCCGATTCACGGGGCCCGGCCGGAAGTGTTATCTGTCGGGGTGGAAGCGGTTGCAGGCGTCGCCGCACGTATTCCGGTGATGGAACCGGCCAGGAATCCTGCTAGGCTCGGCGCGTCACGGGCCACGGAACGGCCGCAGTCCGGCCGGGAATGCGATGACGCTGCAACGCACGCAGATCGAAGTCCTGCTCGAAGACCTGGAAGCGACGGCGTTGCGCCGGCATCGCGCGGATCCCGGCGACCCGACGCTTTCGCGCGATGTCGTGGAGCAGGCGCGCGCGCTGCTGCGTGTCGCGACGGTCGACCAGCACCTGCACATCTGCGATCACGCGCAACACCTGCTGCTTCGCCTCGGTGGCGACACCGAAGAAGAAGCGCGGCCCCGGCACGACGTCGGGCATGCAGTCGACTGGCATGCAGTCGACGGGCACGCAGTCGACGGGTACGCAGTCGACGGGCACGCAGTCGACGGGCACGCGGTCGACGGGCACGCAGTCGACGACGGCATCCTGCGTGCGGTGCAGCCCACGCGTGACCGGGTGCCCGATCTCGGCATTCCGCTGGTCGACGATCCTTTCGACCTGGACGCGTATGTCCCGCGCGAACCTGCGGCTCCATCCTTGCCGGCGCGCATTCCCGCGCACACGCGGGCCCCGACGCCGGTGCGCATGCTGGCGGCACCACGCGCCGTGCAGGTGCTGGCGCCGCAACGCGCGACCTCGGCCACGACCGCTGCCACGACCGCGCCCGACAGCTTCGCCGAACGCCGCGCCCGCGCCCGCGAAGCCGACGGAGACGAATTGCGCCGCGGGCTGACCGCGCAGCAGCTGCAGACGCTGGACACCATGTCGCACTTCGGCTGGACGCTGCGCTTCGTGCGTCGTCCGCTGTTCCAGCCGCCGGTGCCGGTGGCTTTCGACCGCAACCGCGAGCGCTTCGTCGTGGTCGCGCCCGACGGCAGCATCGACGACGCGCCGGGGCTGCAGGTCCGCGACTGAGCGAGCGCTTCGCACGAGGCCTGCACGCGCGCGGTGTACCATCGCCGCGATGAAAAAGACCCCCAAGGGCGACCGCAAGGCGCCCGGCAAGACCGGCGGCGGCGCGCCGGGCGGAAAATCCCCCGGCAAATCCCCTGGCAAGCCAGGCGGAAAGCCCGCCGGCAAGCCCGCCGGCAAGCTCGGCCATCACCGGCAAGGTGGCGCACCGGAAGGCCGCAAGCCTGCCGGGAAGCGTGCGCTTCCGGGTTGGCTGCCGGATCCTGGCCTGGCCCGCGCCATGGGCGGCGGCGGCGCCCGCACCGCGCCCGCCGTGGCGCCCACGGCCGATCCGGAGGCTGCGCGCGAGGCGACGCGCTATGCCGAGCCGATCGCCAGCCGCGAAATGATCCTGCAGGTGCTCGCCGCGCAGGACGGGCCGATGGATGCGCAGGCGCTGGCGGAGAAGCTCGCGCTCACCGCGCCGGACCGCTTCGATGCGCTCGGCAAGCGCCTGTCGGCGATGCTGCGCGATGGCCAGTTGCTGCAGAACCGCCGCGGCGGCTTCGTGCCCGCGGGCCGCAACCAGAACCTGATCGCCGGCACGGTGATCGCCAATCCCGACGGTTTCGGCTTCCTGCGCCCGGAAAGCGGCGAGGGCGACGACCAGCTGGCCGGGCTTCGCGTCGCGGCCTTCGCCCGGCGGGATCATCACGTTGCGCTGGATGCGGCGGTCGTCGGGTTCGACGTAGCTGATGCCCGCCTCGACGATGAAGCGCCCGATCAGGCGGTTGAGCCG
>DATJDY010000037.1:0-11143 GCA_035497155.1 Luteimonas sp. | reverse complement strand
ACGGCAGCAGGTGGACGCGCTGCGCAATGCGCTCGCTGCATTGCTCGGCAAGGGACCGGACCGCGGCCTCTCGATCGAACGCCCGCAGCTGCGCGCCGCGACGCCGGCCGTGCCGTCCGTGCTGCCGAGCGAGTTGCTGGGCCACCGCGCCGACGTCGTCGCGGCGCGCTGGCGCGTCGAAGCCGCGGCCCGCGGCATCGACGCCAGCAAGGCATCGTTCAAGCCGAGCGTGAACCTCAGCGCGATCGTCGGCCTCACCGCGCCGCACTTCGACGACCTGTTCGGCAGCAAGGCCGTGCTCGGCTTCGGCGGGCCGGCGCTGAGCCTGCCGATCTTCGACGGCGGCGCCCTGCGTTCGCGCCTGGCGAAGAGCGACGCCGACTACGACCTCGCCGTCGCCGCCTACAACCAGTCGCTCGTCGGCGCGCTGCGCGAAGTCGCCGACGCCGTGCAGGCACTGCGCTCGCTCGACGCGCAGCTCGCCGATGCGCAACGCGCGCGCGATGCCGCTTCGGCCGCGTGGGACGTCGCCGTGAGCCGGCAGCGCGCCGGCATCGGCAATCGCATCGACGCGCTGGTTGCGCAACAGCCGTTGCTGCGCCTGGACCAGCAACTCGCCGCGCTGCGCGCCGCGCGCCTGCAGGCCGCGGTCGAACTCGACCGCGCGCTCGGCGGCGGCCTCGCCCTCGACGCGCCCGACGCCGGCATCGCTTCCGACTCCGCTTCCGACTCCACCGCCAACATCGCCAAGGCCTCCACGCCATGACCACCGAAATCAATCCCAACGCCCAGGCGGCGCCGACCCCCGCCGCCGGCAACGGCAAGCGCAAGCGTGCGCTGCTGGCCGTGGCCGCCATCGTCGCGGTCGCCCTGGTCGCGTGGCTGCTGTGGTACGTCTTCATCGGCCGCTGGCACGTCGACACCGACGATGCGTACGTGCAGGGCAACGTCGTCGAGATCACGCCGCAGGCCGGCGGCACCGTCGTCTCGATCGGCGCCGAGGACGGCATGAAGGTCGTGGCCGGCCAGGTGCTGGTGCAGCTCGACCCGAACGATGCGCGCGTCGCGCTGGAGCAGGCGAAGGCGAACCTCGCCGGCACCGTGCGCCAGGTCCGCGGCCTGTACAACGCCGTCGAGGCCGGCCAGGCCGACCTGCGCGCACGCAACGTCGCCTTGCAGAAGGCGCGCGCGGACGTCGCGCGCCGCCAGGGTCTGGTCGCCAGCGGCGCCGTTTCGGCCGAAGAGCTGTCGCACGCGCGCGACGCGCTCGCCGCAGCGGAGGCCGCGGTCTCCGCCTCGCATGAAGACCTCTCGCGCAACCGCGCGCTGGTCGACGCCACCAGCGTCGCCAGCCAGCCGCAGGTGCAGGCCGCGGCCGCCGCCGTGCGCGCCGCCTACCTCAACCTGCAGCGCGCGGCGATCGTCGCGCCGGTGACCGGCTACGTCGCGCAGCGCAGCGTGCAGCTCGGCCAGCGCGTCGCGCCCGGCACCACGCTGATGACGGTGATCCCGCTCGAGCAGGCCTGGGTCGAAGCCAACTTCAAGGAAACCCAGCTCGAGAAGCTGCGCCTGGGCCAGCCAGTGAAGCTGACCTCGGACGTGTACGGCGGCGACGTCGAGTTCGACGGCAAGCTCGCCAGCCTCGGCCTCGGCACCGGCAGTGCGTTCTCGCTGCTGCCGGCGCAGAACGCCAGCGGCAACTGGATCAAGATCGTTCAGCGCGTCCCCGTGCGCGTCGAGCTCGATCCGAAGCAGCTCGCCGAGCATCCGCTGCGCATCGGCATGAGCATGTCCGTCGACATCTCGGTGCGCGACCAGGACGGCAAGGTGCTGCCGTCTGCGCTGCCCGCGAAACCGGTCCTCGAGACCCAGGCGTACGCAAGGCAGCTGTCCGATGCGGACGCGCTGATCGAGAAGATCGTCACGGCCAATCTCGGCCACCACGCCTGAGTCGCCCCCATGGCTTCCCCCACGGCCAATGCCGGCGCCGCGCCGGGCGGTGCCGCTCCGGCGTCACCGGCCGCGCATTCGGGCCACTACACCCCGCCGAACCTGGCGCTGGCGACGATCGGCCTGTCGCTGGCGACGTTCATGCAGGTGCTCGACACCACGATCGCCAACGTCTCGCTGCCGACGATCGCGGGCAACCTCGGCGCCAGCGCGAACCAGGCGACGTGGGTCATCACCTCGTTCGCGGTCAGCAACGCGATCGCGTTGCCGCTGACCGGCTTCCTCGCGCGCCGCTTCGGCGAGCGCAAGCTGTTCGTGTGGGCGACGATGCTGTTCTCGCTCGCATCGCTGCTGTGCGGCCTCGCCCACACCATGGGCCTGCTGGTGCTGGCGCGCGCGTTCCAGGGCTTCGTCGCCGGCCCGATGTACCCGATCACGCAGGCACTGCTGATCTCGATCTGGCCGGCGCACAAGCGCGGGCAGGCGCTCGCGCTGCTGGCGATGGTGACCGTCGTCGCGCCGATCGCAGGCCCGATCCTCGGCGGCTGGATCACCGACAGCTACAGCTGGGAATGGATCTTCTTCATCAACATTCCCATCGGCATCTTCGCCAGCACCGTGGTGCGCAAGCAGCTGGCCGGGCGCGCGGAGCGGCTGGACCGGCCGAAGATGGACTACATCGGCCTCGCCACGCTCGTGCTCGGCGTGGGCGCGCTGCAGATCGTGCTCGACCTGGGCAACGACGAGGACTGGTTCAACTCGACCAAGATCGTCATCCTCTCGGCCATCGCCGTGGTCTCGCTCGCGGTGTTCCTGATCTGGGAACTCACCGACCGCGACCCGATCGTGGACCTGCGCCTGTTCCGGCACCGCAACTTCACCAGCGGCACGATCGCGATGGTGGTGTCGTACGCGGCCTTCTTCAGCGTCGGCATCCTCGTGCCGCTGTGGCTGCAGCGCAACCTCGGCTATACGCCGATGTGGGCCGGCTTCGCGACCGCACCGATCGGCTTCCTGCCGATCCTGCTGACACCGTTCGTGGGCAAGTACGCGGCGCGCTTCGACCTGCGCCTGGTGGCGAGCCTGGCCTTCATCGCGCTGTCGGTGACCAGCTTCATGCGCGCCGGCTTCAACCTGCAGGTCGACTTCCAGCACGTGGCCGAGGTGCAGCTGCTGCAGGGCCTGGGCGTCGCGCTGTTCTTCATGCCGATGCTGCAGATCCTGCTGTCGGACCTGTCGCCGAGCGAGATCGCGGCGGGTTCCGGCCTGGCGACGTTCGTGCGCACGCTCGGCGGCAGCTTCGCCGCGTCGATCACGATCTGGGCCTGGAACCAGCGCACGACGATCCACCATGCGCGCTTGACCGAGCACATTCCCGCCACCGACACCGCCATGCAGCACATGGTCACCGCGGTCGGCCAGGGCGACCCGCAGCGTGGCGCGCTGATGCTCAACCAGATGATCTCGCAGCAGGCCGTGCAGATCGGCTTCAACGAGATCTTCCACTTCCTCGGGTGGATGTTCCTCGCGGTGATCGTGTTCGTGTGGATGGCGAAGCCGCCGTTCGGCGGCAAGGCGGCCGCGCCGCCGGGCGCGGGCGGGCACTGAACCGGCGTCCATCGCCGGTATCGCCGGATCCCGCCGGCGCGGGGAAGCGGCGCGCCACGGCGCGCCGCGCGCATGTCACGCGACGCCGAAATGCCCGAGCGGCGCGCCGGCCAGCAGGTGCATGTGCAACTGGTACACGGTCTGCCCGCCGTCGCCGTTGCAGTTCATGACCAGCCGGTAGCCGCGCTCGGCGAAGCCTTCCCGCTTCGCATACGCGGCGGCCGCGAGCGCGAGCTTGCCGACGATTTCCGCCTGCGACGGCTGCAGGTCGTTGAGCGTGGCGATGTCCACCTTCGGCACGAACAGCACATGCACCGGCGCCTGCGGCGCGATGTCGCGGAACGCGATGACCTCGTCGTCCTCGTACACGATGTCCGCGGGAATCTCGCGCCGCATGATCTTGTGGAAAATCGTCTCGCCCATTCCGCTTCTCCTGTTCCCCGTTCCCTGTTCCCCGTTTCCCGCCCTCAAGGCATCTCGCCCCGGCTGCCGAACGCATGCGACAGCGTGCCGCGGTCCACGTATTCCAGCTCGCCGCCCAGCGGCAGGCCGTGCGCGAGCCGGCTCGGCCGCACGCCGTGCTGGCGCGCGAGCTGCGCGAGGTAATGCGCCGTCGCCTCGCCTTCCACGGTCGGGTTGGTCGCGATGATGAGCTCCTGCACGCCGCCCTCGGCCAGGCGCGCGGACAGCCGGTCGAGGCCGAGTTCGCGCGGGCCGATGCCGTCGAGCGGACTCAGGCGCCCCTGCAGGACGAAATACAGGCCGCGATAGCCCGTCGCCTGTTCGATCGCGAGCCGGTCCGCGGGCGATTCGACCGCGCACAGCAGCTGCGCGTCGCGCGCGCCGCTCGAGCAGGTCGCGCACAGTTCGGCCTCGCTGAAATCGCGGCAGCGCGCGCAATGACCCACGCGCTCGACCGCGGACGCTAGCGCATCGGCGAGCTGGCGGCCGCCATCGCGCTCGCGCTCGAGCACGTGGTAGGCCATGCGCTGCGCCGACTTCGGGCCGACGCCCGGCAGCACGCGCAAGGCCTCGATCAGCTGTTCGAGCAGGGGTTCGGACATCGCGACGTCGCAGCCGTGGTCAGAACGGGAGCTTCATTCCCGGCGGCAACGGAATGCCGGCGGTGGCGGCGCCCATCTTTTCCTGCGATGCGGCGTTCGCCTTGTTCACCGCGTCGTTGAACGCGGCGGCGACCAGGTCTTCCAGCATCTCCAGGTCGGACGCGGCCGACGGGTCGATGCGGACCTTGCGGCATTCCATGCGGCCGCTGATCGTCACGGCGACGAGGCCGCCGCCGGCGTTGCCGGTGACTTCCAGCTGCGCGAGTTCCTCCTGCGCGCGCTGCATGTCTTCCTGCATCTTCTGCGCCTGCTGCATGAGCTGGGCGATGTTTCCGCGCATCGTGGGGCCTCTTTATTCGTCGTGGGGGCGGATCGAGTCCGGGACCAGCGTGGCACCGTGGCGCTGCATCAGCGCCTGCACGCCGGGGTCGGCCATGAACGCCGACTCGGCGGCTTCCTGGCGTGCGCTGCGCTCGCGGGTGTCGCGCTGGTGCAGCGTTTCCGACGCGGCGGCCGCGACGCCCGCCTCGAAGCGCAGCTGCGGCTCCGCGCCGAGCGCGGGCGCCAGGGCCTGCGCGAGCGCGCGTGTCGAATTCGGGCTCTTCAGCAGCTCGTCCTGCGGTGACAGGGCGAGGCGCAACACGTTGCCCTCGTGGCCGAGGAACGCGACGTGCGCCGCGAGTTGCCGCGCCGGGCCGGTGAGGCCGGCGTCGGCGACGACGTCGAGCCACGCAGCGGCGTCGAGCTGGCGGCCGGACGGCGGCGCGGCTTCTGCGCGCGATGGCGCGGAAGCCGCCAGCGGCGGCGAAGCGGGCCGCGCGGGAGGCGCGGTGGCGACGGAAGGCGCGGTCGCGACGGGAGACGCGACAGGCGTCGGTGCAGCGGCGCGCGGTTGCGGCGCTGCCTGGCGCGGTGCCGAAGCCGCCGGCGCGGCATCCGCGAGCGCTGCGCGCGCGGCGGCCGCGGCGGAAGCGCTGCCGCGCCCTGCCCCGGTCCCGGAAGCAGCGGCGGGTGTCGACGCGGGCGTCGTTGCAGCTGGCACCAACGTCGCGTCCTGCAGCGGGCGGAACGCCAGCATCCGCAGCACCGCCATCTCGAAGCCCGCGCGCGGCGCGGGCGCCAGCGGCAGGTCGCGACGCGCGTTCAGCGCCACCTGGTACCAGAGCTGCACGATCTCGGGCCGCAGGTGCGCGGCCAGCGTCGCCACATCGACGCCACCGCCCTCGTCGTCCGCAGCGGCATCGGGTACGAGCTGGCGCACCTGCACGCGATGCAGCGCATCGGCCAGCGCGTCGAGCACGTCGTTCCAGTCGGGCGCGAATTCGGCCAGCGCGCCGACCTCGCGCAGCAGCGCCGCGCCGTCGCCGTCGGCAAGCGCCGACAGCAGCGCGCCGACGCGGGCGCGATCGACGCTGCCGAGCATCGCCGCGACGCTGGCTTCGTCGACCTTCCCGCCGGCATAGGCGATCGCCTGGTCGAGCAGCGACAGGCCGTCGCGCAGGCTGCCGTCGGCGGCGCGCGACAGGCCGCGCACCGCGGCCGCGTCGGCCGGGATGCCCTCGGCGCCGAGGATCATCGTCAGCTGCCCCGCGATCTGGTCCTCGTCCAGCCGTTTCAGGTTGAACTGCAGGCAGCGCGACAGCACCGTCACCGGCAGCTTCTGCGGGTCGGTGGTCGCGAGCAGGAACTTGACGTGCTCCGGCGGCTCCTCGAGCGTCTTCAGCAGCGCGTTGAACGCCGCCTTCGAGAGCATGTGCACCTCGTCCACCAGGTAGACCTTCACCCGGCCGCGCGAGGGCATGTACTGCGCGTTCTCGATCACCTCGCGGACGTCGTCGACGCCGGTATTCGAGGCCGCGTCGATCTCCAGCAGGTCGATGAAGCGGCCGGCGTCGATGTCGCGGCAGGCGTTGCACTCGCCACAGGGCTCGGCCGAGGTGCCGCGTTCGCAGTTCAGCGACTTGGCGAAGATCCGGGCGATGGTCGTCTTGCCGACCCCGCGGGTGCCGGTGAACAGGAAGGCGTGGTGGACGCGGCCGGTTTCCAGGGCGTTGGTCAGGGCACGGACCACGTGCTCCTGGCCGACGAGCTCGGAAAACCGCTTCGGGCGCCACTTCCGGGCGAGGACCAGGTAGGACATGGCCCATTGTGGCACGAGCGGGTAGAATTGCCGGCCCTGAACGTGGCTGGATGCCGCGTCGCGGGTCCAGCGGAGAGGTGTCCGAGCGGTTGAAGGAGCACGCCTGGAAAGTGTGTAAGCGTCTAAACCGCGCTTCGGGGGTTCGAATCCCCCTCTCTCCGCCAAATTTCCAGCAAGCTTTGCAGCAAGTCTCCATGGTGGCCCCGCCGGCCCCTCGCGACGCTAGGTCGAAAACCCCGCCAGGGCCGGAAGGCAGCAACGGTATCGATCGACGCGGGCGCCGAGGTCAGTCGTCGGGGCTACCGCCTTTTCAGTGGCCGGGATGAAGCCAGCCGGTGTCGCCTTCGGCGTAGCGCTCATGCTTCCAGATGGGGACGCGGGCCTTGACCTCGTCGATGATCCAGCGGCACGCGGCGAACGCGGCGTCGCGGTGCGCGGCGGAAACGCCGACCCAGACCGCGAGTTCGCCGATGGCGAGGTCGCCGGTGCGATGCACGCAGGCGGCCTCGAGGATGTCGAAGCGGCCGACCGCGTCGGTGAGGATCGCTTCGCCTTCGCGTTGCGCGAGCTCCATGTAGGCCTCGTAGCGCAGGCCGGTGACGGCGCGTCCCTCGTTGTGGTCACGCACCCAGCCTTCGAAGCTGGCGTAGCCGCCGACGCGTGCGTCGAGCAGGCCGGCGCGCAGCGTGGCGATGTCGAACGGAGTTTCGGACAAGTGGAAGCGCGCCATCTCAGCCACCCGAGACCGGTGGGATGAACGCGACTTCGCTGCCCGCGCGTGGTTCGTCGCTCCACGCGGCGAACGCGCCGTCGACGGCGACGCGCAGGCGCTCGCGCGGCAACGCGAAGCCGTGGCGGGCGCGCAGGCCGTCGTAGAGCGCGCCCAGGTCGCCCGCGTCCGTGTCGATCTCTTCGGCGACGACGCCGGCGGCATCGCGCAGGCTGGCGAAATACAGCAGCTTGAGGCGGATCACCGCGCACTCCCGGAGCGGATCGCCTTCGCGCCGAAGTCGCGCTTGCCGCCGTGCTTGCCGAGCAGCTTGGCAGGCCCCAGCACGATCGCGTGCGACAGCGCCTTGCACATGTCGTAGACCGTGAGCGCGGCGACGGTCGCGCCGGTCAGCGCCTCCATCTCCACGCCGGTACGGTGCGTCGTGTTGACGGCGCATTCGATGCGCAGTTCGCGCTCGCCGTGCCAGTCGATGCCGATGCGGCAGCCGTCGATGGGCAGCGGGTGGCAGAACGGGATCAGCTCGTGCGTGCGCTTCACCGCCATCGTGCCGGCGATGACGGCGGTCTCGACGATGCCGCCCTTCGCGCTGCGCAGGCCGCTGGCGCGCAACTGCGCAGCGACCGCGGCCGGGAAGCGCACGCGGCACTCGGCGACGGCCTCGCGCGCGGTCGTGGCCTTCGCGGACACGTCCACCATGGCCGGAAGTCCCCGCGCATCCAGGTGCGTCAGCGCGCCGGCCCCGGCCTTCCGCCTGCCCGCGCCGCCACCTTTCGCCTTCGCCGCCATCAGCCCCCCACCAGGTACATTTCCACGCGCTTGCGCGCGGGCACGACGGAAGCCGCGCCGCGCAGCTCACTGTAGCGATCGCCGCGGCCGCGCCAGATGTCCTGCACGCGTGCCACAACCGCGTCCTCGCCGGCAGCGGCGGCGGCGCGCAGATCGTGGCCCTCGCCCGCGAACAGGCAGGTGTACAGCCGCCCGTCGGCGGACACTCGCGCGCGATGGCAGTCGCCGCAGAACGGCGCGCTGACCGAACTCACGAAGCCGACTTCGCCAGCGCCGTCGGCGAACGCATGGCGCGTCGCGACTTCGCCTCGATAGCCGGGTTCCAGCGCGCGCAGCGGCCAGCGCGCGTGCAGCCGGTCGCGCAGTTCCGCGGACGGCACGACGCGCGCGCGATCCCAGCCGTTGCAGGTGCCGACATCCATGTATTCGATGTAGCGCACGACATGCCCATGACCGCGCGCGAATTCCGCCAACGGCAGGACCTGGTCGTCGTTGGCGCCCCGCTGCACGACGCAGTTCAGCTTGATCGACTCGAAACCAGCACGTTGCGCTGCGTCGAGTCCCGCGAGCACGTCCGCGACCTCGCCACGGCCGCCGGACAGCGCGCGGAACAATGCGGGGTCCAGCGCATCCAGGCTCACCGTCAGCCGACCGAGGCCGGCGTCGCGCAAGGCGCGTGCCTGCGCGGCTAGCAACGAGCCGTTCGTCGTGAGCGCGAGATCCTCGATGCCGGGGATCGCCGCCAGCCGCGCCACGAGTTCCGGCAGCCGCTTGCGCAGCAGGGGCTCGCCGCCGGTCAGCCGCAGCTTGCGCACGCCTGCGCGCACGAAGCCGCGGGCGATGCGCTCGATTTCGTCGAAGGACAGGCGCGAGGCACTGTCCATGCCGTGGTCGTCGGCGATGCGGTCGGCCGGCATGCAGTACGGGCAGCGGAAATTGCAGGCTTCGATCACCGAGAGCCGCAGGTCGCGCAGCGGGCGTCCGAGGCGATCCGACAGCGCGGGCGTCGCCGCCGTCCCGGTCGCCGGCGAAGCGCCGGACGCCGACGGCGTTGCGTCGGAATGCATGACGGCGGCCATGACCTGCTCGGCCACGCTCAGGTGCCCTGCAGCCACACGGCGTCGTAGGCGCGGCGCAGGCGCGCGACATCGCGCAGCACCGCGCCTTCGTCGCGCGCTCCGCGCAACTTGAGCAGCGAGCGTCGCAAGCGCGCCAGGTTGGCTTCGCGCCAACCGGTGGCCGGGATCCGCAGCGCGGACTTGTCGAAGTCGATGAGCGAGCCCTTGCCGAAGGCGTCGAACAGGATGTTGTCGGCGTTGAGGTCGGCGTGGTCGAGTCCGGCGCGATGGAAGCGCGCCAGCAAGCGCCCCGCCGATTCCCACGGCGCGCCGTCGCCCTGCTGCGCGGCGAGCGTGCCGAACGAACTCGCGCCCTGCAGGCGCTCGATCAGGATCGCGGCGCGATAGCGCAGGCCGTCCCGCCAGTAGCACGCCGCCAGCGGCCGCGGCACCGGCAGGCCGAGCGTGTGCAGCGCCCGCGTGAGGCGGAATTCGGCGAAGCTGCGGGTGAGGTCGGCGCCGCGCCACCAGTACGCGTCGCGGCTCAGGTGCGCGGCCATGCCGCCGCGCAGGTAGTGACGCAGCACCCCGGCCCCGAACGGCCCGTCGACGAACCAGGCCGCGCCCCGCCCGCCGGCGGCCACCGGCTCGGCGCGCGCTCCCCACCAGCGGGGGTCGAACCAGTCGGCCCTGGCTTGCTGCACCTGCCGCGCGTCGAACAGAATCGCCCCATAGCCTCCCGATCCCGCCGCGCCGCCCGCGCGCCGGACTTCGAACGGCGTCAGTTGCTCGCTGGCGTCGAAGGCGACCATCCAGCGAGTCTAACAAGGCATGCACGCAGGTTCCGCTCCGTCCGTCACCGTTCCCGCGCCTCCCGCCTCGGCCTGCCTGCTGCGGCTTTCGGCGCTGGGCGACGCGACCCACGTGGTGCCGCTGGTCCGCACGCTGCAGCGCGCCTGGCCCGACCTGCCGATCGCCTGGGTGATCGGGCGCGGCGAGCACCGGCTGCTGGAAGGCCTCCCCGGCGTGGAATTCATCGAATACGACAAGCGCAGCGGCCTGGCCGGCATGTTCGCGCTGCGCCGCGCGCTGCACGGCCGCCGCTTCGGCGCGCTGCTGCAGCTGCAGGTGGCGGCGCGCGCGAACCTGCTCTAGGCCTTCCTCCCGGCGCGCCGGCGCATCGGATACGACCACGCGCGCTCGCGGGACCTGCACGGCCTGTTCGTGCGCGAACGCATCCCGGACCGCCCCGGCATCCACGTGCTCGACGCGATCGGCAGCTTCTGCGAGCCGCTGGGCCTGGTGCAGGACCGGGTCGAATGGAACCTGCCGGTACCCGGCGATGCGCACGCCTGGGCGCGCGCGCAGTGGCCGGACGATGGCACGCCGGTGCTGATGGTGTCGCCCTGCTCGAGCCACGTGCTGCGCAACTGGCGCGCCGAGCGTTACGCCGCGCTCGCCGACCACGCCGCCGCGCGCGGCTGGCGCGTCGTGCTCTGCGGCGGGCGCAGCGCGCTCGAGCGCCAGACGACGGACGCGATCCTCGCCGCGATGTCCACGAAGGCGGCGCTCGACCTCGTCGGCAAGGACACGCTCAAACAGCTTCCCGCGCTGCTCGCGCGCGCCGACCTGGTGGTGACGCCGGATTCGGGCCCGATGCACATCGCCAACGCGATGGGCACGAAGGTGCTGGGACTGCATGCGGCCAGCAATCCCGCGCGCAGCGGCCCGTATTCGGATCGGCGCTATTGCGTGGACCGCTACGACGACGCGGCGCGCAAGTACCTCGGCAAGCCGGCGTCGG
>DATJDY010000036.1:0-8474 GCA_035497155.1 Luteimonas sp. | reverse complement strand
GCCGCCGATGTCGCCGCTGCCGCCGGTGACCAGCGCGCGGCGGCGCGCGGGCGCCTGCAGCGTCGAAGCCCTCGAGGCCGTTGAAGCCGTCGGCGCAGCCGGATCGCTCATGTCGCTCCTCCTTCCCGTGCTGCCGCCGGGATCACCGCCGCGCGGCCCTCGGCGAGCAGTTCGCCCGCGTGCGTGATGCGGAACGCGCACTGCCAGCCGGCCTCGCCGTCGACCAGCAGCTCGGCCTCGCCCTCGAGCGCGCCCGCCAGGTCATCGATCCGCGCGCGGTGCACGCCGACGCCGCGCAGCGCCACCAACAGGCCCGGCGTTGCGCGGCCGCCCGCAGCTTGCGCGCGCAGGCCGCCGTGCACCGCCATCGCCTGCGCCCCGTATTCGCACAGGTGCAGGCCGCGCAAGCCGACATCGCCGTCGTCGCGCAGCGGGTGCGCCGGATCGCGGTGGCTGCGTGCGCGCAAGAAAATCCTTTCGGCGTCCCACGACACGACTTCGTCCCACAGGCACATCGCGCCCCGGTGCGGAACCAGCGCGAGGATGCCGTCGCGGTCGAGCACGACGCCGCTCATGCCTTGCGTCCCGCATTCGACGACGCCGAGCGCGCCAGCAGCAGCGCGAATACGAAGTTGGCGAGCACGCCCAGCGCCACCGTGCTGCCGATCGCGCGCAGCACCGGGATCGACGACAACGCCAGCAGCACGAACACCAGCAGCGTGGTCAGGCTGCACACGATCACCGCATGCAGCGTCCGCAGCTGTTCGTCGCGATCGTCGCCGGCATGCTCGAAGAACAGCGCGTAGTCGAGGCCCAGGCCGGCCCCGAGCACGAGCGCGACCAGGTGGAACAGGTTCATCTCGACGCCGCAGCCACGCAGCACCGCCAGCACCAGCAGCATCGCCAGCGCCATCGGCGCCAGCACCCGCAGCGCGCGGCGGCGGCTGCGCAACGCGATCCAGACCGTGGCCACCAGCAGCACTGCCGCGACGGCGAGCGCGAGCAGCACGCGGTCGCGATACGCAACCACCAGCGATTCCGAGGCCTGCTTCAGGTCGAGCAGTTGCGCGCCGTTGGCGCGCATGGTGCGCGCGACTTCGTCCGGCTGGACGAGGCCGGCCAGCGAGACCAGGGCCGTGGCGTGGCCGCCGCGTTCAAGCAGCAGCCCACCGACGGCCGCCGCCAGCGGCGTGCCGGCGAGGTCGCGAGCCTGCAGCGGCGACGCGTGGCGCGCGGCCGCGATGTCGGCGACGAAGGGCTCGAACGCGTCGGCGCGGAACGGACTGTCGGCGAGCGCCTGCGCGAGCGCGGCACGCAGCGTCGCGTCGTCGGGCAGCGCGGCCTGGCGCGCGCGCTGCCGCTCCGCGCTGGGCAGGTAGCGCGCGGCGCTGTCGTAGCCGCTGATCGCGCCGCGCTGCACCAGCGCATCGAGCACCGGGCGCAGGCCTTCGGCGCGGCGCAGGGCGCGTTCCGCGTCCGGCGCCTGCAGCGCGATCACGTAGCGCACGTCGGGCGCGCCCAGTTCGCCGCGCAGCTGCATGTCCCGGCGCAGCGCGTCCGGCTGCACCGGCGCGAGCTTCGACAGGTCGTCCTGCCAGAACGCGCCGGGCGCGAACGCGACGACCGCGAGCGCCGCCGCCGCGAACAACGCGAGGGGCAATGCGCGCGGCCGCGGCAGGCGCTCGATCCGCGTCCACAGCCGCGCAAGGCGCCGCGACGACGCCGCATCGCGCGCCGGCACCGGGTCGAGCAGCGCCGGCAGCAGGAAGCGGGTCGCCAGCGCCGCCGTCGCGAGGCCGGTGATGGTGAACACCGCGAGCTGCTGCAGGCCCTCGACGCCCGAGGCGAGGAAGGTCACGTACGCGATGCACGTCGACACCACGCCCGTCGCCAGTGTCGGCCACAGCGCGCGCGCGCTGTCGCGTGGCGCCAAACCGGCGCGCTGGTGGCTGAAGAGGTGGATGGGGTAATCCTGCACGACGCCGATCAGGGTGAAACCGAAGGCCACGGTGATGCCGTGCACGCCGTCGAACAGTGCAGCCACCGCGGCGAGCCCCGCGAGGCCGGCGCTGGCAAGCGGCAGCACGCCGAGCAGCGGCGCCTTCCAGCTGCGGTACGCGAACCACAGCAGGAGGATCAGGCTGATCGTGTCGACGGTGCCGATCCAGCCGGCTTCGCGCGACGTGCGCGCGGCGACTTCGACCGAGAACGCGCCCGGGCCCGTCGCCTCGATCCGCGCATGCGTGCCGGCGGACACCGCGGCGAAGGCAGCGTGCAGCGCATCGAGCGCGGCGCGCTGCCCGTCGGGATCGAAGCCCGGCGCGCGCGTCTGCGCGAGCAGCAGCGCTTCGCGACCGGCGCGATCGAACCACACGCCGTACATGCGCTGCGGCGCGACCGGCGGCTGCCAGGCTTCGGCGAGCTTCAGCGTTTCCAGCGTCGGATCGGATGCGACCAGCGGCTCCACCAGCGCTGCCGCGGGCGAGCCGAGGTCCTCGATGCGCGATTGCAAGGCCTCATGCAAGGTCGGCGCATCGAAAGTGGCGTGGTCCAGCGTGTCCGACAGCAGGTAGCGATAGGGCCGCAATCGCGCCGGAATCGCGTCGAGGCCCGCGCCACCGTTCTCGGCCACCGCGAACTGCGGGGAGTCGGCGAGCCGCGCGCGCAGCGCCTGCGACTGCTTCGCCAGCGTCGCCGGATCGGCGCCCGACAGCGCCACCAGCAGCAAGCGCGAACCCGGGCCCTCGCCCATTTCCTCGATCAGCAATTTCTGCGCCGGCGTGCGCGGCGCAGGCATGAACTTGCGCAGGTCGCCGCTCACGTGCAGGCGCTGCCCGATCCACGCGCCGGCGAGCAGCAATACCGCCAGCCAGGCCAGCGCGAACGCGAGGCGCCGGCCTGCGCTCATGCGCCGCGACCGCCGCCTGCGTTGGCCTTGCCGCCGTCGTTGCCGCACAAGGCCACGATCGCGGCCGCATCCGCGTTGTCGTTCGCGGCCGCATCGCGCGCGGCCCCGGCGAGCAGCGTGTACTGCACTTCATCGCCACTCGCGGGCTCTGTCTCGATGCAGCGCAGTTCCGCGCCACGGCCGTGCAGCACGATGGCGCGCACGCGCTTCGCCACCGCGGCGTCGAGCGGCGCCAGCACCAGTCGCCATGCCTCGCGGCGGCCATCGCTGGCCAGCCGGTAATGGCGCTGCAGCGACGCGACGTCGCCCGCAAGCAATGCGCCGAAGCTCTGCTGCATGCCGGCAAGTTCCGGGTAACGCGACAGCGACACGCGTCGCGCGGCCTTGCCGGGGCGCTCGATCGTCGCTTCGCCGGCACGGATCGTGGTGGTCTCCGCGTAGGGCGCGCGCACTTCGCGCACCAGCGTCGCGACGTCGGGGTGGCGGTAGACGCCGGAAATGCGCAAGGGCGCCTTCAGCAGCTTCGATCCGCGCAGCTCGAGGAATGGCGTGCTGCTCGGCACGGGCCGCGCGATGCGCGCGAGGATCCACGCCGGCGCCGGCGCGACGCTTGCGGATGCGGGCGTGGATTCAGCGGGCAGCGCCGTCATTGCGAACGACATCGTGGGCACCGTCATCGCCAGCCCGAGCATCGCCGCCACGAACCTGCCCGAGTTCGCCGCGCGCCGCCGGGGTGTCCCAATAGTCATAGAAGTTGAACCAGTTGTAGGGGAAGCGACGGCCCAGATCTTCGAGCCTGGCCGCGTAACGCCGGATGAGCGCCGCGACGTGCGCGCGACGTTCCGGCCGCGCCACGGCCTCGCCGTCGCTGAACGGCTCGAATTGCAGATCGTACCGGTTGCCGCCCCGATAGAGCCCGAACGCCAGCACTACCGGCGCCCCCAGCACCGCCGCCACCTGCCAGGGCGCCAGCGGGAACGGCGCCGGCTCGCCGAAGAACGGCACCACCTCGGCCGGTTCGCCCGGCTGGGCGCGGTCCACCAGCAGCGCGACCATGCAGCCCTCCCGCAGCGCCTCGTCGATCGCCATCAGGATCTCGGTGCCGGGGCGTCCCGCGTCGATCACGGTGGCCGCGACGCTCGGATTCAGCGCATCGAGCAGTTCCGTCATCGCCGGGTTGTGGCCCTTGTCCAGCACGACGCGCAGGCGGAGATCGGGACGCGTGCCCGCGAGCACGCGCAGCACCTCGAAGCTCCCCAGGTGCGAGCCGAACAGCAGCACGCCACGGCCCGCCTGCAGCTGCGCGTCGAGTGCCGGCAGGCCTTCGATCGAAATGTCGAAACGCTGCAGTTCGCCCGACAGCAGGAAGATGCGGTCGAGGATCGTCGCGGCGAACGTATGGATGTGCCGCGCGACGTCGAGCAGCGTCGCCGGGCGCCCGAACGCGCGCGCCAGCCAGGCGCGCGACGCGCGGCGCTCCGGACCGCGACGCGCGAGGAAATATGGCGTGATGAGGTACAGGCAGGCGCGCCCGAGGCGCCGGCCGCCATGGCGACCGACCGAACGGATCAGCCAGATCGCGAACCGGCCGCCACCTTCGGGCCGCTGCTTCCAGCGCGCGCTCATGCGCCGGCGAACTCGCCGCTCGCCAGCACGACACCGTCGGCTTCGCGCAACACGCGGAAGCGCCAGCGGCGCGCACCCGTGGCGGCGCCGACATCTTCCAGCTCGATCGAAGCCGGCTCGCCAGGCAGCAGCGGCCGCATGAACTTCACCTGCGGCAAGCGCAATGCCGGCAACGGCCCATGCACCGCCTCGATCGCCGCCTGCACCTGCGCGAGCAGCACGACGCCCGGCACCACCGGTCGCCCCGGGAAATGGCCCGGCAGCGACGGATGCGACGCCGGCACCGTGAACCGCGCGGCGCTCATCGCAGCGCCTCGCGCCAGAACGACGGCCCGAGCCGCGCCATGCGCCGCAGGAACACGAACAGCCCCGGCGCGTGCATCGGGAAGCGCAGTCGCCGGTAGCCGTATTCGGCGAGCATGAAGCCGCCGATCACCGCGTAGTCGCCGATGTTCGCGAACCACGACCAGTCCGCTTCCGCGATGGCGAACGCGGGGGTGATGCCGAGCTGCGCGAGCACGCCGCCCGGCATCGCGAACAGCGCGAGCGTGGCGTCGACGAGCGCGAGCGCCAGCAACAGCAGCGCCCATGCAAGGGTGACGCGACGCGTATAGGCGCGCACATCGTCGGGCAGCGCCGGCCAGGCGACGCCATCCAGCGCGGCAGCGATGCGACCCACCAGCGGCACGCGCCCCGCACGCAAGGTGGAGGCGAACGCCGAACCGACCGCGGCGACGAACGCCGGCGGCGCCAACAGCAACGGCAGCAGCGCATGCGGCCCGCGCGCCAGCCAGGCCGCCGCGAAGGCCGCGATGGCGAACGCCGCCCAGGCCATGGGCCGCAAGCGCAGCAAGGGCGCGGCCAGCGCGACCAGCACCAGGTCGAGCGCCGCGAGCGCGGCGAGGCGGCTGTCGCCCGACAGCGTCGCGGCGTGGGCGAGCAACGGGTACGCCACCGCCCCCACGCAGCGCAGCGCGAACGCGGCGCGCGGCAAGGCGCCGGCCTCAGGCGGCCTTGTGTTGCTCGACATGCGCGGCGAGCGCGCGCAGCGACGCGAAGATGCTGCGGTTGTCGGCGCTGTCCGAACGCAGCTGGAAGCCGTAGCGCTTGCCGATGGCGAGCGACAGCTCGAGCGCGTCGATCGAATCCAGGCCCAGGCCCGCGTTGAACAGCGGCGCTTCCGGATCGATGTCGCCGGCGACGACGCCTTCCAGGTTCAGGCTTTCGACCAGCAGCTGCGCCAGCGCGCGCTCGGCGTCGTTTTGCGGGGACATCGGGGCTTCCATGGGAAAGGCATCGAGGAGCGAGGCGACAAGGTTACCAGTGCGACGTCCCGCGGAACGTGTGCCTGTGAGCGGACCGCCGGCGGGCCGGCCCGGTATCATTGCGACCCCTTCGACCCGCCCGAGCCACGCCACCCGATGCCAGCCGCCCTGCCCGCCGCCGCGGTCGCCGCCTCCCTGGCGGTGGACTACCTGCACGGCGCGGCACCGGCCCCGCTGCTGGCGGGCGACGACGTGCTCGCTGTCTTCGGTTTCGGCGACGATGCTCCTCGCAGCCTCGACGACCCGCGCTACCTGCACATCCCGCTGCAGCCCTTCGGCGCGGCGCCATGCGAGGTCTGGCGCGCCGCGGGTCCAGTGCGGCGCGGCCGCGATGGCGACATCGCATGGTCGACCGACGGCACGCTGTCCTTCGGCGCCATCGAAGTCGACGAACGCGCCTACGCCTGCGATGCGGATCCGACCGGCATCGTCGGCGCCGCCGCGCACGCCTATGCCCGGATGCTCGGATTCGTCGGCGCGAGCGGCACGCCCCACCTGCTGCGCGTCTGGAACTACCTCGACGCGATCACCGACGGCCGCGGCGACACCGAGCGTTACCGGCAGTTCTGCGTCGGCCGCGCGCGCGGCCTCGGCGCCTTCGATGCGTTCCGCCTGCCCGCCGCCACCGCGATCGGCCGCTGCGATGCGGCACGCGTGCTGCAGGTGTACTGGCTGTCGGCGGCAACGCCCGGCACGCCGGTCGAGAACCCGCGCCAGGTGAGCGCGTGGCGCTATCCGCGCGAGTACGGCCCGCAGCCGCCGGCCTTCGCGCGCGCGATGCTGCCGCCCACGGACTCGCGCATGCCGCTGCTGCTGTCGGGCACCGCGAGCGTCGTCGGCCACGCGACCATGCACGCCGGCGCCTTGCTGGCGCAGCTCGGCGAGACCTTCGCCAACTTCGAGGCGCTGCTCGGCGCCGCGCGCGCGACCCAGCCGGCGCTGCCGCCGGACTTCGGCCCCGGCACGCGGCTCAAGGTCTACGTGCGCGACCGCGACGACATGCCGGCGATCGCCGCCGCGCTGCAGGAGCGCTTCGGCGGCCGCGTCCCCCTGTTCCTGCTGCACGCGGCGATCTGCCGCCGCGACCTGGCCGTCGAGATCGACGGCGTCCACGCCGCGTAGAGCCGACCCAGGGTCGGCTTCAGTCCGAAACCAGCCATGGGTCCCTCCATGCCGGGAGTAGAATGGCGCCATGAGCCAGCACCTTCCTTTCCGCCCGCGCCGCATGCGCCGCGACGCGTTCTCGCGGCGGCTGATGCGCGAATCCGTGCTCACCGCCGACGACCTGATCTATCCGGTGTTCGTTCACGAGCCCGCCGGTCGCGCCGCGGTGCCGTCGATGCCGGGCGTCGAGCGCGTGTCGATCGATGAATTGCTGAAGGTCGCCGAGCAGGCGAGCGAACTGCGAATCCCCGCGCTGGCGCTGTTCCCGGTCACCGCGCCGGACGCGAAGTCGCTCGACGCCGCGGCCGCCTGGGCCGACGACGGCCTGTGCCAGCGTGCGGTGCGCGCGCTCAAGCAGCGCTTCCCGGAACTGGGCGTGATCACCGACGTCGCGCTCGACCCGTACACCTCGCACGGCCAGGACGGCCTGGTCGACGACGCCGGCTACGTCGTCAACGACGAGACCGTCGAGGTGCTGGTGAAGCAGGCGCTGTCGCATGCGCGCGCCGGCGCCGACGTGGTCGCGCCGAGCGACATGATGGACGGCCGCATCGGCGCGATCCGCAATGCGCTCGAGCACGAGGGCTTCATCCACACGCGCATCCTCGCCTACAGCGCGAAGTACGCCTCGGGCTTCTACGGGCCGTTCCGCGACGCGGTCGGTTCCGCCGCCGCGCTCGGCAAGGCCGACAAGCGCACCTACCAGATGGATCCGGCCAACTCCGACGAAGCGCTGCGCGAAGTCGCGCTCGACCTCGAGGAAGGCGCGGACATGGTGATGGTCAAGCCGGGCATGCCCTACCTCGACGTCGTGCGCCGGGTGAAGGACGAATTCGGCGTGCCGACCTACGCCTACCAGGTCAGCGGCGAATACGCGATGCTGAAGGCGGCCTTCGCCAACGGCTGGCTCGACGAGCGCGCCTGCACGCTGGAAGCGCTGGGCGCATTCAAGCGCGCCGGTGCCGACGGCATCCTCACCTACTTCGCGCTCGACGTGGCGCGCTGGTTGCGCGACATGTAGAGCCGACCCACGGTCGGCTTCAGGCGGCACGCGCCGACCACGGGTCGGATCCACGGGAGAAGCGGCATGGGCAAGCGGTACGCGGTTTTCGGGCATCCGGTGTCGCATTCGCTGTCGCCGCGCATCCACGCCGCGTTCGCGCGCCAGGCGGGCATCGAACTCGAGTACGTCGCGATCGATGCGCCCGACTTCGCCGCGGCGCTCGCCGCATTCGATGGCGACGGCGCCAACGTCACCTTGCCGCACAAGGCCGCCGCGGCCGCGGCCTGCGCCACGCTGGGCGAACCGTCGCGCCGCTGCGGCGTCGTCAACACGCTGACGCGGCGCGACGGCGGCTGGCACGGCGACAACACCGACGGCGTCGGCCTGGTGCGCGACCTCACCGGGCGCCATCGCCTCGACCTGCGCGGCCGTCGCACGCTGCTGCTCG
>DATJDY010000035.1:0-6250 GCA_035497155.1 Luteimonas sp. | reverse complement strand
ACGTACATCGGCCCGTGGCGCACGTGCATCCAGCCGATCAGCTTGCGTTCCCACACCACGTAGAAGGCGACCGCGAGGATCACCGGCACCGCGATGCACAGGATCATCAGCACCAGCCAGGCGAGCAGGCCCAGCGGCCCGAACGATAGCAGCCACTGGTGGAAGGGATCGACGACGTGGGTCATCAGCGGGTTCATGCGCGGGCAACCTCCACCGTGCCAGCGGTGAGCAGCGGCGCGGTCGCGCCGTAGCCCGATTCGATCCAGGCGCAGCCCGCGGCGACGCGCGCGTCGACGGCGACCGGCAGCGTGGCCGTGCCCTGCCCCGCGGCGACCTTCGCCATCGCGCCGTCGGCGAGACCGGCGGCCTGCGCGTCGGCGGGATTGAGCGCGATGCGCGCGCCCACGGTCAGCGGATGCGCCTGCAGCGCGGCCGCGCGGCGCAGGATCGCGTCGCCACGGTAGATCGCTTGCGAGGCGGCGACCTCCAGTCCGTTCGCGCCGGATGTCGCGCCAGAGCCGGCGTTCGTGTTCGCGGCCTCGCCCGTCGCCGAGCGATGCGCGGCCTCGAGCGTTTCCGTTTCGTCGACCTGGAACCAGCCCTGCTTCGCGGCGCCGCCTGCGTTGCCGGTGCGGGCCGCGCCCGCCTGCGCCAGCGTCCCGCGCACTTCGGCGAGTTCGGTGAAGTCGAAACCGGCCGCATCGAGCGAGCCACCCAGCGCGCGCAACACGCGCCAGCCGGCGCGCGCCTCGCCCGGCAGCTTGCCGGCGGCGACGGCACGCTGCTCGCGGCCCTCGAGGTTGGTCAGCGTGGCGTCGATTTCCGGCAGCAGGCCGATCGGCAGGATCACGTCGGCGACCGCCAGCGTGGACTGGCAGGCAAAGTGGCTGAAGGCCACGACCTGCGCATTGCCCAGCGCGCGCATCGCCTCGCCCTGGTCGGCGAAGTCCAGGCCCGGTTCGATGCCGTAGATCACGTAGGCGGCGCGAGCATCGGCCAGCATCGCGCGGGCATCGCGCGAACGCGGCAACACGCCCTGGCGCGCCAGGCCGAGTGCGTTCGCGCCCTGCGGGATGCGGCACAGCGCGGCGTTGTTCGCCGAAGCGAAGTCGCGCGCGGCCTTGCGGATCGCCGCGGCCCGAGGGCCGTTTTCGGCGACGCCACCGACGATCACGACCGGGCGCATTGCGCCGGCCAGCGACACGCCGCGCAACGCGCCGGCGAGCTGCGACGGCGCGACGATCGCCTTCGAGGCGACCTCGAACGCGAAGTCGAAGTCCACCGGGTTGACCACGTGCACCTTCGCGCCGCGCAGCGTCGCCTTGCGGACGCGCGCATGCAGCAGCGGCAGTTCATGGCGCAGGTTCGAGCCGACGATCACGATCGCGTCGGCCTGCTCGATGTCGGCGACCGGCATCGCGAAGGCCTCGGCGGCGGCGCCGGCGGACAGGTCCTGCTGCGCGATGCGGTGGTCGAGGTTGCCGGTGCCCAGCGCATCGGCCAGGCGCGCCAGCAACTCGCCTTCCTCGTTCGAGGTCGCCGGATGCACGAGCACGCCCAGCGCATCGGCGCCGTTGTCGCGCAGGATGGTCGCGGCCTTCGCCAGCGCCTCGTCCCACGCAGCCTCGCGCCATTGCCCGCCTTCGCGCAGCATCGGCCGCGTCGCCCGGTCTTCCGCGTACAGCCCCTGGTGCGAATAGCGGTCGCGGTCGGACAGCCAGCACTCGTTGACCGCCTCGTTGTCGCGCGGCACCGCGCGCATCACGTCGCCGCGGCGCAAGTGCAGGAACAGGTTGCTGCCCAGCGCATCATGCCAGCCGAGCGACTCCTTCGCGATGAGCTCCCACGGGCGCGCCCGGAAGCGGAACACCTTGTTGGTCAGCGCGCCGACCGGGCAGACGTCGATGACGTTGCCCGACAGTTCGGTGGTGAGCGGCTTGCCGTCGTAGGTGCCGATCTGCAGGTTCTCGCCGCGCATCATGCCGCCGAGCTCGTAGGTGCCGGCGATCTCCCCGGTGAAGCGGACGCAGCGCGTGCAGTGGATGCAGCGGGTCATGTCGCTGGCGACCAGGGGGCCGAAGTCCTCGTCGGCGACGACACGCTTGCGCTCGGAGAAGCGGCTCACCGAACGGCCGTAACCCATCGACAGGTCCTGCAGCTCGCACTCGCCGCCCTGGTCGCAGACCGGGCAGTCCAGCGGGTGGTTGATCAGCAGGAATTCCATGACGTTGCGCTGGGCTTTCAGCGCCTTGTCGTTGCGCGTGAACACCTTCAGGCCATCCATGACCGGCGTGGCGCAGGCCGGCGACGGCTTCGGCGCCGAACGCCCGCCCACTTCGGTGTCGACCAGGCACATGCGGCAGTTGGCGGCGATCGCGAGCTTGTCGTGGTAGCAGAAGCGCGGGATCGGGATGCCGGCCTTGTCGGCGGCCTGGATGATCACCGAGCCCTTGGGCGCGGCCAGCTCGACGCCGTCGATGAAGACGGTGACGTGGTCGGGGGGAAGGTTCGGATTGACGGGCTGCGCGCTCATGCGGCCACCTGCTTCGGCTGCGTGCTCTTCGGCAGCACGGTGCCGGCGCGTTCGTCGTCGACCAGGAACCGCTTGTTCACGATCGCGTACTCGAATTCGTCCCAGAAATGGCGCAGGAAGCCCTGCACCGGCCACGCGGCGGCCTCGCCGAACGCGCAGATGGTGTGGCCCTCGATCTGGCCCGCGGCGGCGCGCAGCATCTGCAGGTCGTCGAGCGTGGCCTGCTTCTCGACGATGCGCGTGAGCATGCGGTACATCCAGCCGGTGCCTTCGCGGCACGGCGTGCACTGGCCGCAGCTTTCCTTGAAGTAGAAGCGCGCGACGCGCTGGCAGGCCCGGACCATGCACGCGGTCTCGTCCATGACGATCACCGCGCCGGAGCCGAGGCCGGAACCCGCCTTCTGGATCGCGTCGTAATCCATGGTGATGCCCATCATCGTCTCCGCCGGCAACACCGGCATCGACGAACCACCCGGGATCACCGCCTTCAGCCGGTGCCCGGTACGCACGCCGCCGGCCATCTGCAACAGGTCGGCGAACGACGTGCCCAGGCGGACCTCGTAGTTGCCGGGCTTGTTGACGTGCCCCGACACCGAGAACACCTTCGGCCCGCCGTTGTTGGGCTTGCCGAGGTTGAGGAACCATTCGGCGCCGTTGCGGATGATCGCGGGCACCGAGGCATAGGTCTCGGTGTTGTTGATCGTGGTCGGCTTGCCGTACAGGCCGAAGTTGGCCGGGAACGGCGGCTTGTAGCGCGGCTGGCCCTTCTTGCCTTCCAGCGACTCCATCAGCGCGGTTTCTTCGCCGCAGATGTAGGCGCCCGCGCCCAGCGCGTTGAAGATGTCGATGTCGATGCCGCTGCCGAGGATGTCCTTGCCGAGCCAGCCGTTGGCATAGGCCTCGCGCGTCGCCTCTTCCAGGTGCTCGAACGGCTCGTGGTGGAATTCGCCGCGCAGGTAGTTGTAGGCGACCGAGCTGCCCGTCGCGTAGCAGGCGATGGCCAGGCCTTCGATCACCGCATGCGGGTTGTAGCGCAGGATGTCGCGGTCCTTGGCGGTGCCCGGCTCCGATTCGTCGGAATTGCAGAGGATGTACTTCTGCATCGCGCCCTTGGGCATGAAGCTCCACTTCAGGCCGGTCGGGAAGCCCGCGCCGCCGCGGCCGCGCAGGCCGGACTGCTTCACCATGTCGATGACGGCGACCGGATCCATCTTTTCGCTGAGTATCTTGCGCAGCGCCTGGTAACCACCGGTCTTGAGGTAGTTCTCGTACGACCAGGGCTTGTCGAAGTGCAGCGTCGTGTAGACGACGTTGTGCTCCTGCGGCGCCGGGCCCACGGGGCCCGTCGGCTGCGAGTAATCGTGGTGTTGGCCGTGTGCCATTCCGTCCCGCCTCACTTCAGCCCGTCGAGCAGCTCGTCGACTTTCGCCGCGTCGAGCTTCTCGTGGTAATGCCCGTTGACCACCACCACCGGCGCGCCGCAGCATGCGGCAACGCATTCTTCCTCGCGCTTGAGGTAGACGCGCCCATCGGCGGTGGATTCGCCCAGCCGGCAGCCGAGTTTCTTCTCGGCGTGCGCGACCAGCGCTTCGGCGCCGTTGAGCCAGCAGCTGATGTTGGTGCAGAAGGCGACGTTGTTGCGGCCGACCTGTTCGGTCTCGAACATCGAGTAGAAGGTCGCCACCTCATAGGCCCACACTGGCGGGATGCCGATGTACTTGGCGACCGCGGCGATCAGCTCATCGGTCAGCCAGCCACCGTTCTGCTCCTGCGCGGCGTGCAGGCCCTGCAGCACGGCCGAGCGCCGGCGATCGGCCGGGAACTTCGACAGCCAGTGCTCGATGTGCGCCCGCGTCGCGTCGTTCAACGCGACCATCGGGTCGACGTTGCGCGCGTTCTCGAAATTGCCGGTCGCCTTCATCGATCCACCTCGCCGAACACGATGTCGTAGGTGCCGATCATCGCCACCACGTCGGCCAGCATGTGGCCCCTGACCACCTCGTCCATCGACGACAGGTGGGCGAAGCCCGGCGCGCGCAGGTGCACGCGGAACGGCTTGTTGGCGCCGTCGCTCACCAGGTAGCAGCCGAACTCGCCCTTCGGCGCCTCGACCGCGCTGTAGGTCTCGCCGGCCGGCACGCAATAGCCTTCGGAGAACAGCTTGAAGTGGTGGATCAGCGCTTCCATGTCGTCCTTCATCTCCTCGCGGGAGGGAGGCGCGACCTTGTAGTTGTCCAGCATCACCGGGCCGGGATTGGCTTTCAGCCAACGGACGCATTGCTCGATGATGCGGGTGGACTGGCGCATCTCGGCAACGCGCACCAGGTAACGGTCGTAGCAGTCACCGGCGACGCCGACCGGGATGTCGAAGTCGACCTCGGCGTACTTCGCATATGGCTGCTTCTTGCGCAGGTCCCACGCGATGCCGGAACCGCGCAGCATCGGCCCGGTCATGCCCCAGGCCAGCGCCTGTTCCGGCGGGATCACCCCGATGCCGACGGTGCGCTGCTTCCAGATGCGGTTGTCGGTGAGCAGCGTTTCGTACTCGTCGACGCGCTTGGGGAAATCGTTGGCGAATGCCTCGAGGTAATCGAGCATCGAGCCTTCGCGCCATGCGTTGAAGCGCTTGAGGTTGCCGCCCTTCTTCCACGGCGACTCGCGGTACTGCGGCATGCGCTCGGGCAGGTCGCGATAGACGCCCCCGGGACGATAGTAGGTCGCGTGCATGCGGGCGCCGGACACCGCCTCGTACACGTCCATCAGTTCCTCGCGCTCGCGGAACGCGTACAGCATCAGTGCCATCGCGCCGAGATCGAGGCCGTGGGTGCCGACCCACATGAGGTGGTTCAGGATCCGCGTGATCTCGTCGAACATGGTGCGGATCCACTGCGCCCGCTCGGGCGCCTCGATCCCCATCAACGTCTCGATCGCGCGCACGTAGGCGTGCTCGTTGCACATCATCGAGACGTAGTCGAGCCGGTCCATGTAGCCGATCGACTGATTGAACGGCTTGGATTCGGCCAGCTTCTCGGTGCCGCGGTGCAGCAGGCCGATGTGCGGATCGGCGCGCTGCACCGTCTCGCCGTCCATTTCCAGGATCAGGCGCAGCACGCCGTGCGCGGCCGGGTGCTGCGGGCCGAAGTTCAGGGTGTAGTTGCGGATTTCCTTGCTGGCTTCGGCCGGGTTGCCGGCGAAGCCGGTGCCCGTGGGTGCGGCGCTCATCGGGCTGCTCCCGCCGGGCCGATGCCGCTGTCGATCTTCAGGTCACCGTCCTCGCCGCGCGCGGTCGCATAGCGCGCGTCGTCGCGGATCACGCGCGGGACGTTGACCCGCGGCTCGACCGAGGTGACCGGCTCGTAGATCACGCGCTGCAGCTCGGCGTCGTAGCGGACCTCGACGTTGCCGATCAGCGGGAAGTCCTTGCGGAACGGATGGCCGACGAAACCATAGTCGGTGAGGATGCGGCGCAGGTCCGGATGCCCGGCGAAGACGATGCCGAACATGTCGAAGGCCTCGCGCTCGAACCAGTTCGCCACCGGCCACAGGTCGGTGACCGAGGCCACCATCGGCAGCGCATCGTCGGGTGCGTAGCAGGTCGCGCGCACGCGCCGGTTGTGGCGCACGGACAGCAGCTGCACCACCACCGCGAAGCGCCGCCCCGGCACCGCGATGTCGGCCACGCCCTGCGGCTGCGGCACCTGCTCGCTGGACACTTCG
>DATJDY010000034.1:0-3631 GCA_035497155.1 Luteimonas sp. | reverse complement strand
ATCTTGGCCTGCGCCGAACCGCCGACGCGCGACACCGAGATACCGGCGTTCACGGCCGGGCGGATGCCGGCGTTGAACAGGTCGGTCTCGAGGAAGATCTGGCCGTCGGTGATCGAGATCACGTTGGTCGGCACGAATGCGGACACGTCGCCGGCCTGGGTCTCGATGATCGGCAGCGCGGTCAGCGAACCGGTCTTGCCCTTCACTTCGCCGTTGGTGAACTTCTCCACGTATTCCTCGGACACGCGCGCGGCGCGCTCCAGCAGGCGGCTGTGCAGGTAGAACACGTCGCCCGGATAGGCTTCGCGGCCCGGCGGGCGGCGCAGCAGCAGCGAGATCTGGCGGTAGGCCACGGCCTGCTTGGACAGGTCGTCGTAGATGATCAGCGCGTCTTCGCCGCGGTCGCGGAAGTACTCGCCCATCGCGCAGCCCGAGTAGGCGCTGATGTACTGCATCGCGGCCGATTCGGAAGCAGAGGCGGCGACGACGGTGGTGTAGGCCATCGCGCCGAACTCTTCGAGCTTGCGCACGATGTTGGCGATGGTCGAGTTCTTCTGGCCGATCGCCACGTAGATGCAGCGGATGCCGGAAGTCTTCTGGTTGATGATGGCGTCGATGGCCATCGCGGTCTTGCCGGTCTGGCGGTCGCCGATGATCAGCTCGCGCTGGCCGCGGCCGATCGGGATCATCGCGTCGACCGACTTGTAGCCGGTCTGCACCGGCTGCGACACCGACTTGCGCCAGATCACGCCCGGGGCGATGGTTTCCACCGGCGACGAGGACTTCGCGTCGATCGGGCCCTTGCCGTCGATCGGCTCGCCCAGCGCGTTCACCACGCGGCCGAGCAGCTCGGGGCCGGTCGGCACTTCGAGGATGCGGCCGGTGGTCTTGGCCACGTCGCCCTCGCGCAGGTGCTCGTAGTCGCCCAGGACCACGGCGCCGACGGAGTCGCGCTCGAGGTTCAGCGCGAGCGCGTACGTGGACGCACCGGTAGAAGCCGGCGGCAGCTCGATCATCTCGCCCTGCATCACGTCGGCGATGCCGAAGATGCGCACGATGCCGTCGGACACGCTGGTCACGGTGCCTTCGTTGCGCGCTTCGGCGGCCAGCCCGGCCTTCTCGATGCGGCTCTTGATCAGTTCGCTGATTTCGGACGGGTTGAGCGTGGTGTTGGCCATCGGTATATCCCTTGGATGCCGGCGTCGCCGCCGGTGTTGCTAGGTTGTCAGTTGGCGAGCGCGGCCTGGAGCCGCTCGAGCTTGCCCTTGAGCGAGCCGTCGATGACGACGTCGCCGGCATCGATCACCGCGCCGCCGATCAGGCTGGCGTCGACGGCGGTCTCGACCTCGACGTCGCGGCCGAAGCGGCGCTTGAGCGACGCCTTGATCGCGTCGAGCTCGGCGGCCGGCATCTCCGCCGCGGAAGTGACGGTGGCCTTGAGCACCCGTTCGGCGTCCGCGCGCAGCTGCTCGTACAGGCCGGCGATTTCCGGCAGCAGGGCGAGGCGGCGGTTGTCCGCCAGCATCGCCAGGTAACGGCCGAACGACGCCGGCGCCTGCGGCGGCGCCAACAACTCGACGGCCGCGGCATCGCCCAGGCGCGGATCGCCGAGCAGGCCGGCGACGCGCGGATCGGCCGCGACCTGCGCGGCGAAGCCGAGCGCCTGCGACCAGCCGGCATAACCGCCGGACGCGGCCGCCGCTTCATCGCGCGCGATGCCGAAGGCGGCGCGGGCGTACGGTCGGGCGAGGGTCAGGGCCTGGGTCACGTCAGATCTCCGCGGCGAGCTCGTCGAGCAGCGCCTTGTGCGCGCTGGCGTCGATCTCGCGGCGCAGCAGCTTCTCGGCGCCGGTCACGGCGAGCGCGGACACCTGCTTGCGCAGGTCCTCGCGCGCGCGGTTGGCGGCGGCGGCGATTTCCGCATCCGCCAGCGCCTTCTGCCGGCCGGCCTCGGCGATCGCGTCGTTCTTCGCCGCGTCGACGATCTGGCTGGCGCGCTGGTGCGCCTGCTCGATGATCTCGTTGGCCTTCGCGCGCGCATCCTTGAGCGCCTCGTTGGCCTTGTCCTGCGCCTGCGCGAGGTCCTTCTGGCTGCGGTCGGCAGCCGCCAGGCCTTCGGCGATCTTCTGCTGGCGTTCTTCGATCGCACCGATGATGTGCGGCCAGCCGAATTTCATCACCAGCCAGGCGACCGCGAAGAACGCGAGGCCCTGAATGACGAGGGTGAGGTTGGGTAGCATGGGTCTTGCTCCTGGTGCCGGCGGCGAGTGCCGCCGGCGATGCCGTTACCGTTTGCGGTTCGCTGCGGGCCGATCAGCCGGCGAGCGAGCCCAGCAGCGGGTTGGCGAACAGCAGCAGCAGCGCGATCGCGACGCCGATCATCGGCACGGCGTCGAGCAGGCCGGCGACGATGAACATCTTGGTCTGCAGCATCGGGGTCAGTTCCGGCTGGCGCGCCGCGCCCTCGAGGAACTTGCCGCCGAGGATGGCGAAACCGATCGCGGTGCCGAGGGCGCCGAGGCCGATCAGCAGGCCGGCCGCGATGACCGTGAACTTCAGGACTTCAGCGATGAGGGCAGCGTGTTCCATGGTGTACTCCGTTGGATCCGATTGCGTGTTGCGGGTGGGAAGGAAGGGGGAACTTGGAAAAAGCGTTTCGGGGCCGGCGCCGGGTCAGTGGCTCTCGGCCGACATGCTGAGGTAGACGATCGTCAGCATCATGAAAATGAAGGCCTGCAGGACGATGATCAGGATATGGAACGCGGTCCAGCCGAAGCCGGCCACGAACTGCATGATCCCCATCGGCCACGTGCCGAAGCTCGCCAGCGACGAACCCAGCGTCATCAGCGCGATCAGGATGAAGATCAGCTCGCCGGCATACATGTTGCCGAACAGTCGCAGCGACAGGCTCAGCGGGCGTACGCCTTCCTCGATCAGGCGCAGCAGCACGTTGGCGGGCGCCAGCACGATCTTCATGCCGGTGGACTCGGCATGGAACGGCGCGGTGAAGATTTCCTTCGTGAAGCCGCCCAGGCCCTTGTGCGAGATGCCGAACACCTGGATCAGCAGGAACACCGCCAGCGACAGGCCGAACGTGGTGTTGAGGTCTGCGGTGGGCACGACGCGCAGGTAGGCGTGCTCCGGGTCCGCGCCCGCGGCGACGTGGCCGGCCTTCCAGGCCCAAGGCAGCAGGTCCACCGGCACCATGTCCATGAAGTTCATCAGGAACACGAGGCAGAAGATCGTGATCGACAGCGGCGCGATCAGCTTGCTGCGGCCGTGGAAGGTCTCGCGCACCAGGCCGTCGACGAAGCCGACGACGATCTCGACCAGCGCCTGGAACTTGCCCGGCACGCCGGCCGTGGCCTTGCGCGAGGCGCGCAGGAAGAAGAACACGAACAGCACGGACAACAGGCCGGTGAAGATCAGCGTGTCGACGTTGAGCGTCATGAACGCGCCATCGCCCACCTTCAGCTGCAGGTGGTGCAGGTGGTGGTTGATGTATTCGGTCGAGCCGCCGGAAGCGGCTTCGGTCGGGCTTGCAGTTTCAACGCTCACATTCAACCCTTCTGCCGATTCGCACTACGCTGCATGCCCGGGGGCCGCATGTTCAAAGCCAAGAGGTAGGCCA
>DATJDY010000033.1:0-2725 GCA_035497155.1 Luteimonas sp. | reverse complement strand
CGAAATGCACGACCTGGCACGCGGCGTGCACGCCGGCGTCGGTACGGCCGGCGCAGGTGGTGGAGACGCGATGGCCGGCAACCGACGACAGCGCGTCCTCGAGCGCGGCCTGCAGCGTCGGCTCGGGTCGGGGCGTCGCCGCGTCCGGGCGGTCCAGCCGTTGCCAGCCGCTGAAACCGGTGCCGTCGTACTCCAGCCCGAGTGCGTAACGCACGCCCTTCCCCCGCGATGCGCCGGCCGCGCCGATCAATCGATCTCGCGCAACATGCGCGCGGCGATCTCGCGCGCGACGGGGTCGCGTCCTTCCATCGCTTCGCGCAGCAGTTCGCGTGCGGCGGACTCGTCGCCGAGATCGAGGTAGGCGCGGGCGAGTTCGACCTTGCGCGCGGGCGAGGCGTTCTCGTCGGGACGAACCGGCGCGGGAGAGGCCGGCGGCATCGTGCCGACCAGGTCGGGCGCTGCGGTCCAGTGCGCCGGCGATGGCGCGGGTGCGGGCGTCGGCGTCTGCGTCGGCGCGGCGGGCGGCGTCACGACCGGCGGCGGCGCGACGGGCGATGGCGCGGATGCGGGCGCGGCGAACGAAGGCACCACCGGGGCCGGCGCCGGTTCGCCGCGAACGGCGGGCGCGACCGGAGCGGGCTTGCGCGGCACCGGGAACGGACGGGCGCGGCCTGCTCCGCCACCGCGCTTCCACCACCAGCCGCCTGCCGCGGCCACCAGCAACGCGAGCACCAGCCACGGCCACAACACCAGATCGCGCCCCGCGGAGTCCGCCTTCGCGGGCGGCGGCGCCTGCAGGGCCTGTTGCTGCGCTTTGGCCAGATTGGCGCGAGCCTCGGCGAGCGCGCTGTCCTTCATCGCGATCAGCTGCTGTTGCTGCTGCTGGATCTTCTGCAGCTCGGCGACGCGCGTCTTCAGCTCGCCGACTTCCGCATCGCGCGCGGCCACTGTTTCGCGGGTTTCCTGGATTTCCTGTCGCAACATCGTGCCCTCGCCGCCGGCCTGCGCGCCGGACTGTGTGCCTGCGCCCTTGCCCGAAGCGGGCGGGACGATCTGCAGGTGCGCGCCGCTCGTATTCCGCCCGGCGCCATCGGCGCGCGCGGCCGGCGCCTGCGCCGGCGCAGAACCTTCGATGGTGGCAGCGGCGGCCGGCATGCGCGCCGCGGCGGCTTGCCGCCATTGCGCGACCTGCTGGCGCACCAGCGCCGCGGCCTCGCCGTTGCTGTAGCGCGCGAGCGCCTCGTCCGACGGCGCGCGCAACACGGCGCCTTCGCGGATGAGGTTGATGTTGCCGTCGATGAAGGCTTCGGGATTGGTTTGCAGCAGCGCCAGCATCATCTGGTCGAGGCTGCGCGCGCCGCGGTCCAGGCCACCGGCGATGGCGCCGAGCGTTTCGCCGGCGAGCACGGTGTGCGCGCTCGCCGCAACGGCCGACGCGGCCGCAGCGCCAGTCGACGGCCGCGCGGCTTCGGCCGTGGGTGCGGATGCTTCGGGCTGCGGCGCCTCGGGCTGCGGCATGGCCGGCGCGGGCACTGGCGCGGCGGCCATCGGCTCGGGCGAAGGCGAAGGCGGAGGCGCGGGAACGGGTTCGGGCAACGGCTCTGCGACGACCCCCGCATCGTTGCCCGCGCCGGCGGTCGCCGGCGGTTCCGCCGGCCGTGCGGCCGCTTCCGCCGGCGCCGCTGGCAGCGCCGCGGGGGCCGGCGCTGCGGGCGCTGTCGCAGGTGGCGGTGCGGCGATGGCGGCCGGCGCGGGTTCCGGCGTGCGCACGATGGTGTTCGGCGTGGCGACCGTCGGTGCCTGGATCGGCTGCGCCGGCGCGGCCATCGAACTGGGCGCCTCGAGCAGCGCGGAATACTCGCGGACCAGGCGACCCGCGCCCCAGTCCACCTCGATGAGGAAGGTGAGCAGCGGCTGCCGCAGCGGCGCCGCGCTGGTCACGCGGATCACCGGCTGGCCGCGGCCGTCGACGGCGACGGTGAAGCGCAGGTTGGCGGTCGCCGCATCCGGCGCCGGCAGCCCGACGCGGCGGAAGGTTTCCGGCGATGCCAGGCGCACCTGCAGGTTGCCGAGCTCGGAGGGATCGGCCGCGACGACGGGGATTTCGGCCAGCAGCGGCTGTCCCGGCGCCGACTTCACGACGATCCGGCCCAGGCCCAGCGCAAACGCCGGCAACGCGACGGCGAGCGCCAACGCGAGCAACAGCAAGCGCGCCGCGCACCACCGGCTGCCCCGCTTCTGGATGCCCGACCTGCCTGCCTTCACGCCCTTCCCCCGGACTTCATCGTCGGGACTCTAGCGGCCCGCCACGCCTGTGCGCAACGACGCGCGCACTCCGTCACGCTTCCGCGGCGACCAGCTCCGCCAGTTGCACCGCATTGAGCGCCGCGCCCTTGCGGATGTTGTCGGACACGATCCACAGGTTCAGCCCGCGCGGATGCGACAGGTCCTCGCGGATGCGGCCGACGTACACCGGATCGCGCCCGGAGGCATGCGTCACCGGCGTCGGGTAGCCACCGCCGACGGCTTCGTCGACGACTTCCACGCCCGGAGCGGCCTCGAGCAACGCGCGCGCCTGCGCCGCGGTGAGCTTGTCGCGCGTCTCGATCGACACCGCCTCCGAGTGGCCGTAGAACACCGGGACCCGGACCACCGTGGCGTTCACGCCGATCGATTCGTCGCCGAGGATCTTGCGCGTCTCCCATACCAGCTTCATTTCCTCGCT
>DATJDY010000032.1:0-1988 GCA_035497155.1 Luteimonas sp. | reverse complement strand
GCATGGGGCGGGCCAGGCGGCGCGTTGCCCGCCGACTGGATGCTCGACCAGCAGGTCCTGGCATGGATGGACGGCGATGCGCTGCATTTCGCCGGCAGGGATCCATTGGCGCCGGGCCTGCGCGAAGCGCTGGAGTACGCCGTGCCGGGCGTCCCGCTGCAGGCGGTGCTGGCCCCCTCGCAAGCGCTCGAGCACGCATTCGAGTCGCTCGCGACCGGCCGCCAGTCCGGCGGCGACGACATCCGCCACCTCCGCGAGCTCGCCGAGGAAGCGCCGGTCGTCGAGCTCGTCAACGGCCTGATGTCGCAGGCGGTCGAGCAGCGCGCCTCCGACATCCACCTCGAGCCGGGCGAGCACCAGTTCGCGGTGCGCTTCCGCATCGACGGCGTGCTGTATTCGCGCTTGTCGCTGCCGCGCGAGCGCTACAACGCCGTCGCGTCGCGACTGAAACTGATTTCCGGCATGGACATCGCCGAACGGCGCCTGCCGCAGGATGGCCGCCTGAGCGTCCGCGCCGGCGGCCAGGCGATGGATGTGCGTGCCTCCGCGCTGCCCGGCGTGCACGGCGAATCGATCGTGCTGCGCCTGCTGCCGAAGGAGCGCAAGGATCTCGGCCTGGAACGCCTGGGCATGGCGCCCGACCATCTCGAACTGCTGTCGGCATGGACGCGCGAAGCGCACGGCATCGTGCTGGTGACCGGCCCGACCGGTTCGGGCAAGTCGACGACGTTGTACGCGGCGCTCGCCGCGAGCAACGACGGGATGAAGAAGATCATCACCGTCGAGGATCCGGTCGAATTCCAGCTGCCCGGCATCACCCAGGTGCAGACGCACGCCGACATCGGGCTCGACTTCGCCAGCGTGCTGCGCTCGATCCTGCGCCAGGATCCGGACGTGGTGATGGTGGGCGAGATCCGCGACCGCGAGACCGCGGAGATCGCGATCCAGGCCGCGCTCACCGGCCATCTCGTGATGTCGACCGTGCATACCAACGACTCGCTCGGCGCGTTCACGCGCCTGGTCGACATGGGCGTCGAGCCGTTCCTCGTGGCGACGCCGATCAAGGGCGTGCAGGCGCAACGCCTCGTGCGCCGGCTCTGCCCGCATTGCGCGCGCCCCGCGCAGCACGTGCTGCCGGCCATCGCCGCGGAAGCCGCCGGCTGGGCCGCGCGCGTGCCGGGCGTCGCCGCCGAGCCGCGCTGGATGGAACCCGTCGGTTGCGCGCAGTGCCAGAACACCGGCTATCGCGGCCGCGTCGGCATCTACGAACTCGTGCCGGTGGACGACGCGATGCGGCAGGCCGTGGTGGCGGGCGCGAGCCACCTGCAGTTGCGCGACATGGCGCGATCGCATGGATACCGCCTGTTGCGCGAGGACGGCCTGGTGAAGGCCTGGCAGGGCGTGACCTCGGTCGACGAAGTGCTGCGCGTCACCGCGGGCTGACATGCCGACGTATCGTTTCCAGGCCCTCAACGCGAAGGGAGCCACGATCAGCGGCACCCTGCAGGCGGCAGGCGAACGCGAAGCCGCGCGCGCCCTGGACGAGCGCGGCCTGGCGGTGATCGCACTGGACCCCGCGACCGGCAGCGCCGGCGCCGGGGGGCGCAGGCAGCGCGTCTCGCGATTGCGCGCCCAGGACATCATCGTGGCCTTCCACGAACTCGCGACGATGCTCCAGTCGGGCGTCGCGCTCGCCGAAGCCGTCGCTTCGCAGGCGCGCTCGGCGCACCACCCGCGCATCGTCGCCGCGTTCTCGACGATCAGCACGGCGCTGCGGCGCGGCCAATCGTTTTCCGACGCGCTCGCCGGCACCGATCTTCCGTTGCCCGGGTATTTCGGCATCCTCGTGCGCGCCGGCGAGCAGTCGGGCCTGCTCGCGCAGGCGCTGGCCGACGGCGTCGCGCAACTGGAATACGACCACCAGGTGCGCGGCGAAATCCGCCAGGCGCTCACCTATCCGGCCGTGCTGGTCGCGGCGGGACTCGGTG
>DATJDY010000031.1:0-9942 GCA_035497155.1 Luteimonas sp. | reverse complement strand
GTAGGCCTTGAACTCGCCGCCGAAACGCTCCGCGCCCACCTTCGTCAGCGCCGCCGTCAGCGTCGTCTTGCCGTGGTCCACGTGGCCGATCGTGCCCACGTTCACGTGGGGCTTGGTGCGCTCGAACTTACCCTTTGCCATGGCCGAATCTCGCTAGTGAATTTGGGTGGTACAAACTTGGTGGAACGGGTGGGTGGTGCTCACGAATGGAATCGAACCATCGACCTCCTCCTTACCAAGGAGGTGCTCTACCGACTGAGCTACGTGAGCGTGAAACCGTTGTTGCCTGCTGTTGCCTGCTGTTGCCTGCGTGGAGCGCAATGGAGCGGGAGACGGGAATCGAACCCGCACAATCAGCTTGGAAGGCTGAAGTTCTACCATTGAACTACTCCCGCGCCGGGAGCTTGATGCTGTGGTGGAGGGAGGTGGATTCGTACCACCGAAGGCGTAAGCCAGCAGATTTACAGTCTGCCCCCGTTGGCCGCTTGGGTATCCCTCCGGTGTTGCTGTCCGAAGCCAGTGAAACAGCCCGCGATTTTGACGCGAGCCGCGAGGCCTGTCAACGCGTCCCGGGCGTCGGGTTCATACGTTGAAGCGGAAATGGAGGATGTCGCCCTCCTGGACCCGGTACTCCTTGCCCTCCAGCCGCAGCCGCCCGGCCTCCTTGGCCCCGGCCTCGCCGCGGTAGCGGATGAAGTCGTCGTAGCCGATGGTCTCGGCGCGGATGAAGCCCTTCTCGAAGTCGGTATGGATGACCGCGGCCGCCTGCGGCGCGGTCGAGCCGGCCTTCACGGTCCAGGCCCGGACTTCCTTCACGCCGGCGGTGAAGTAGGTCTGCAGGCCCAGCAGCTTGTACGCGGCCCGGATCACCCGGTTCAGGCCCGGCTCATCCAGCCCCAGGTCCGCCAGGAAGGCGTCGCGGTCGGCATCGTCGAGCTGGCTCAGTTCCTCCTCGATGGCGGCCGAGACCGGCACCACCTCGGCACCCTCGCCCGCCGCCCGGGCGCGGACCGCGTCCAGGTGGGCGTTGCCCTCGAACCCGTCCTCGAGGACGTTGGCCACGTACATGACCGGCTTGAGGGTCAACAGGAACAGGTCGCGGACCTGCGCCCGGTCGTCTTCCGACAGGGCCAGCGAGCGCGCCGGCTTGCCGGCATCCAGGGCGGCGCGGATCCGCGCCAGCACCTCGACCCGGGCCTTGGCGTCCTTGTCGCCGGTCTTGGCCGCGCGCTCGGCGCGCTGCAGGGCCTTGTCCACGGATTCCAGGTCGGCCAGGGCCAGCTCGGTGTCGATCGTTTCGATGTCGGCGATCGGATCGACCTTGTTGTTGACGTGGATGACGTCGTCGTTCTCGAAGCAGCGCACCACGTGGGTGATCGCGTCCACCTCGCGGATGTGGGCCAGGAACTTGTTGCCCAGGCCCTCGCCGCTGGCCGCGCCAGCCACCAGGCCGGCGATGTCAACGAACTCGACCGCCGTGGGCACGACCTTCTGCGGCTTCACGATGTCCGACAGCGCGCCCAGGCGCGGGTCCGGGACCGGCACCACGCCCACGTTCGGCTCGATCGTGCAGAAGGGGAAGTTGGCCGCGGCGATGCCCGCCTTGGTCAACGCGTTGAAGAGGGTCGACTTGCCGACGTTCGGCAGCCCGACGATGCCGCACTTGATGCCCATTAATCCCTACCCGTGTGCAGGCGCTTCATCGCCTCGTTGAAATCGCCTTCGACCGCGAGCGGCAGCACCGACATCGCATCGTCGATGGCGCGCAGGATCGAGGCTTCGTCGTCCCTGCCCGGCTTGCCCAGCACCCATGGCGTCACCCGGTCCTTGTGGCCGGGGTGGCCGATGCCGATGCGCAACCGGTGGAAACGACCGTGCTTGAGCAACTGCATGGTGTCGCGTAACCCGTTCTGGCCGCCGTGGCCGCCGTCGAACTTGAGCCGCGCCTGGCCCGGCGGCAGGTCGAGCTCGTCGTGGACGAGCAGCGCCTCCTCGGGTTCGATCTTCCAGTAACGCAGCGCCGCGGCGACCGACTTGCCCGATTCGTTCATGTACGTGGCCGGCTTCAGCAGCCAGACCTGGCGGCCCGCGATGTCGATCTTGCAGGTCTCGCCGAACAATTTGGATTCCAGCCCGAAGCGCGCGCCTTCGCGCATCGCCAGGGCATCGACGAACCAGAACCCGGCGTTGTGCCGGGTCCTGAGGTGTTCGGCGCCGGGATTGCCCAGCCCGACGATGAGCCGCAGGCCCGCCATCGCTAAAACACGGGCCGGCGCGCCCGCGAAAGGCGCGCCGGAACCGGGTCCTGCTTACTCGGCCTTGCCGGCGTCGGACTTGCCGGCGTCGGCCGCAGGCGCGGCGGCCGCTTCGGCCGGAGCCTCGGGCTCGGCCTCGGTGCGTGCGAAGCGCGCCATCACCACCGCCACGTCGTGGTCGGCGCCCAGTCGCAGTTCCGGCACTTCGACGCCCTTCGGCAGCGCCACCTGCGACAGGTGGACGGTGTCGCCGGGCTTCAGCGCCGACAGGTCGACGTCGATGTGCTCGGGCAGGTCGCCCGGCAGGCAGCTGACGTGGATCTCGTTCAGTTCGTGCGTGACGACGACGCCGGCGGTCTTGCCCGCGGGCGAGTTCGCGACGTTGACGAAGCGCAGCGGGACCGAGACGCGGATCGCCTCGTTCGCGCTCACGCGCTGGAAGTCGATGTGCATGATGCGCTGCTTGTACGGGTGGCGCTGCAGGTCGCGCAGGAGGACCTTCTGCGACTTGCCGTCGATCTCGAGGTCGAGGATCGACGAATAGAACCACTCGCTCTGGCTGACCAGCCAGGTGCGCTCGTGCTCGAGCTGGATGCTCTGCGGCTCGGCGTGGCCGCCGTAGACGATGGCCGGGACCTGGCCCGCATGACGCAGGCGGCGGCTCGCACCCTTCCCCTCGTCCTTGCGGCTGGTCGCCGAAATCTTGTGATCGGACATTTTCGATTACTCACTCTGCTTGCGATGAACCGCCTCGCGGCGGCGATGTCGGCTCTCCCGCGACCAGGAGAGCCGTGTGGCGTCAGTCCACGTAGAGCGAACTGACGGATTCCCCGAAGGCGATGCGGCGGATGGTTTCCGCGAGCAGCTCGGCGACGCTGAGCTGGCGGATCTTGCCGCATTCCTTCGCCGCCTCGGACAGCGGGATGGTGTCGGTCACCACCAGCTCGTCCAGGTCGGCCTTCGAAACATTCGCGATCGCGGCGCCCGAGAGCACCGGATGCGTGCAGTACGCGACCACGCGCGTCGCGCCCCGCGCCTTCAGCGCCACCGCCGCCGCGCACAGCGTGCCGGCGGTGTCGACGATGTCGTCGACCAGCACGCAGACCTTGCCGGACACGTCGCCGATGATGTTCATCACCGTCGCGACGTTGGCCTTCGGGCGGCGCTTGTCGATGATCGCCAGGTCCGCGTCGTCGAGCCGCTTGGCGATCGCCCTCGCCCGCAGCACGCCGCCGACGTCGGGCGACACCACGATCAGGTTCTCCGTGCCGTAGTTGCGCCAGATGTCGGCGAGCAGCAGCGGCGAGGAGTACACGTTGTCGACCGGGATGTCGAAGAAACCCTGGATCTGCTCGGCGTGCAGGTCCACGGTGAGCACCCGGTCGGTACCCACCGTCGAGAACATCTGCGCCGCGACCTTGGCCGTGATCGGCACCCGCGCCGAACGCGGGCGGCGGTCCTGCCGGGCATAGCCGAAGTACGGCACCACCGCGGTCACGCTGCTGACGGATGCGCGCTTGAGCGCGTCGATCAGCACCAGCAGCTCGACCAGGTTCTCCGCGCTCGGCGCGCAGGTCGGCTGGATGACGAAGACGTCCTGGCCGCGGACGTTCTCCTCGATCTCGACCTGCACCTCGCCGTCGGAGAAGCGCCCGACCAGCGCGCGCCCCGGGCGCACGCCGAGCTGCTTGCACACGGCGTACCCGAGTTCCCGGTTGGCATTACCCGAGAACACCAGCAAGTTGCGATCGTCCTGCACCGACATGTCCGCTTCGCCTCTGACGCTTCAGCAGTGGATGGACCAAACGGGCTTTTCGAGAGCCGGCTTTTTGGAACGATGAAACCGTGGCAGGGGCGGCAGGATTCGAACCTGCGAATGCCGGGATCAAAACCCGGTGCCTTGGACCACTTGGCGACGCCCCTGCAGGCGGAACGCGTCCAGCGCGGCGTGCAACGCAGACCGTGCCGCGCCCCCGGCGATCCAGCCGCCCAGGCCCGGCGGCAAGGACTGCAAAGCCGCCTGCGCCGAGGCGCGATCCCCGAATTCCACGAAACAGCCACTGCCCGACCCGGTCAACCGCGGCTCGCCGACCCGCGCCAGCGCGGCGAACGCGGCCTCGACGGCCGGTTCGCGGCGGCGCAGCACCGGCTCGAACGCATTGCCGAGCGGGGCACCTGAAACGAAGTCGGCTATTGTCGCGGGCGCCGCATCCCGCGTCAATTCAGGGGCTTGGAACAGGCTGGCGGTCGAGGCGTGGACGCCGGGATCGACGAGCAGGTACCAGGCCGGCGACAGGTCGACGGGCGCCAGGCGCTCGCCGACGCCCTCGGCCCAGGCGTCGTGGCCGCGCACGAAGACCGGTACGTCCGCGCCGAGTTGCAGGCCCAGGGCAGCGAGGCGCTCGAGGCCGAGGTCCGTGCCCCAGAGGGCGTCCAGCGCCAGCAGGGCCGTTGCGGCATCGGAAGAGCCGCCACCGAACCCGGCTCCGGCGGGAATCCGCTTTTCGACGAAGATGTCGGCACCAAGCGGTAAATTAGTTTCACTTCGCAGCATGTTCGCGGCACGTACCGCAAGGTCGGCGGTCGGGTCGAGCCCTGGCGGCAGGTCGCCATGGCGGATGATGCGGCCGTCGTCGCGGATGCGAAGGCGCAGTTCGTCGCCCCAGTCGAGGAGGCGGAAGACGGTCTGCAGCAGGTGGTAGCCATCGTCGCGACGGCCGACGATGCGCAGGAACAGGTTGAGCTTCGCGGGCGCCGGCCACGAGGACCAGCCGTCCGGGTCGGCGTCAGGCATGCCCTGCCCGTCGGCCGGGATCGGGCTCACGGGGAACCGTCGCCCCAGGCGTCGACCACGAGCCGCACCCGCGCGGCATCGCGACTGGCAGTGATCCGCATCGGCAGCACCGTTCCGTCGGACCGGGGTTGCCAGTCGGCGTAATCGAGGGTCCAGCCATCCTGGTGCAGGCGGACGAGGCGGCCGTCGGCGGCGAATTCGAGTTCCGCGCGGCTGCCCCCCGTGGGCGCGCTGACGCCGGCGCGCGCGCCGCGGACCCAGCTGGCGAGCGCGCCGACCGGGATCTCCCAGCCGGTGGCTTCGCGCAGCAAGGTCGCGGCATCGGTGCCGCGGCGCGGACCGCCGTCGAGGCCTTCCAGCACGACGTCGCCCTCGCGGCCCGACAGGCGCCAGCCCTGCCGCGTGACGGGCGCGCTCAGTTCGACGCTGAAGTCCCCGCCATGCTGCTGCCATTCGAGCCGGCCACTGCCGCCTCGGCCGTTGTTGGTGAGCGCGACGCGGCCTTCGAGGCGCCAGTCCGGATGCAGGGCGAGCGCGGCCTCGTGCGCGGCCTGCGCGGCCATCGCGGCGTCGTGCTCCGCAGGCGAAAGCACCACCGGTGGCGGGGCGCGCATCGGCGCGACGGCGCAACCCGCAAGCGCGAGCACGCCGGTGAACATCACGGCGGCCAGTGCCGCACGGGAACGCGGATGCGCGCTCATGCGCCGGTCTTCTCCAGCGCGCGCTGCAACGAGCGGTTGGCGGGATCGAGCTTGCGGCTCTCCTCGAACCAGCGGCGCGCCGCGTCGTGGTCGCCGCTGACCCAGGACACTTCGCCCAGGTGCGCGGCGATGTCCGGGTCCTTCTGCAGCGAGAACGCGCGGCGCAGCTGCACCAGCGCCTCGTCGTTGCGGCCGAGGCGATACAGCACCCAGCCGTAGCTGTCGATGATCGCGGCATTGTCCGGCTCGGCGACGCGCGCGCGATCGATGAGTTCCAGCGCCTCGGTGTAGCGCGTGGTGCGGTCGGCGAGCGTGTAGCCCAGTGCGTTCAGGGTGGCCACGTTGTCGGGTTCGGCGACAAGGATGCGGCGCAGGTCGGCTTCGGCGCGCGGGATGTCGTCGCGACGCTCCCAGGCCAGGCCGCGTGCATAGAGCAGCGCGCTGTCGTCGGGGAAGGCGGCGAGGCCGCGTGCGTAGGCGTCGAGTTCGCCGGCGGCGTCGCCGTCGTCGTTGCGCAGTTCGGCCTCGAACAGGTAGGCGTCGCGGCGCGTGTCGTCGTCGGCAGCCGCCTGTGCCTGCAGCTTGCGCAGCACCGCGTACGCTTCGCTGCCGCGATGCAGGGAATGCAGCACGCTCGCGGCGCGCAAGGCCGCCTGCCAGCGCTCGTCGCCGCCGGGCACGCCCTGGTACCAGCGCAGCGCATCCTCGGGACGCTCGAGGAACTCGGCGACCTGCCCGAGGAGCAGGCGCCGCGCCGGGTCGGGGCTGGACGAATCGCGCTGCAGCGCGTCGTACAGCGCGCCCAGCGCGGTACGGTCGCCGGCGCGCGCCAGCAACGAAGCCCGCAGGCGGTAGGTGCGATCGTCCTGCGGTCCGCGCGCGAGCGTGGCCGCCGCTGCGGCGGGATCGCCCAGCGACTCGTATTCGCCCGCCACGGCAAGCCGCAGGTCCTGGCTGGTGGCGGTGGCCTTCTCCAGCCCGGCGAGCACCGCGCGTGCTTCGCCGGGCCTGCCGCCGGCGCGCAGCTGGCTGGCGTGGAGCAGCGCGACGCGCGGTTCGTCCGGGAAGCGCTGGATCACCGCAGCCACGATCCGCGACGCCAGCGCGTGGTCGTCGAGGCGTTGCGCGAGGCCGCCGAACGCGAGCCAGGCCTGGAGCTTCGGCGGGATCGCCTTGCGTTCGATCGCTTCGCTGGCGAGTTTCGCGGCGAGCTTCGGGTTCCTGCCGCCATCGAGTGCGGCGAGTGCGTGCTTCCAGCCGTCGGCACGGCGCGCGTCGAGCAAAGCGAAGAATTCGCGGCGCGCGGCCGCTGCGTCGTCGCGGCGCAACGCCAACGCGAGCGCCGCCGCGCCGGCCGCGGCGGATTCCGGCGCGCGCGCGCGCCACTGCGCGAGCGCCTGGCCGCTGCGCGCGTCGTCGCCGGCGAGCAACGCGATGCGGGTCGCGCGCTCGGCCAGGCCGGCATCGCCAGGCGCCGCGGTCGCGGCATCCAGGTACCAGCGGACGGCGTCGTCGAGGCGGCCGGCCTGCAGCGCGAATTCGCCGGCCATCGTCGATTCGATCACCGCGGCCGGCACCCTGGCGCTGGCCGGCGGCGTGTGCGTGTGCGCGGCCGGCGCGTGCCTTGCAGCGACGGGCGCGGCGACAGCACGCCCGGCGACGGCAGGCCCGGCGGCCGCGAATGCCGCGACCGCGAGGATCGCGCAGGCCGCAGCGTGCCGGACGCCTGCGAGGATCGGCAGCGCGCGCCCCCGCGAGGCACGGCCCTGGAAGGGTGGGAATCGCATGCTGGCGGCGGCAACGGGCATGAAGGGCGGCCGGGCCGTAAAATGGCGGCCCATTGGCGCCGAAGCTTAACGTACGCGCCTGAACCGCTTCGTCGACGCACCCCACCTTTCATGACCCTGGTCGCCATCGGCATCAACCACCAGACCGCGCCCGTGGAATTGCGCGAACGGGTGGCGTTCGCCGATCACGCGCTGCCCGGGGCGCTGGCCGCCGTGCGCGGGCTCGAAGGCGTGCGCGAGGCGGTGCTGCTGTCCACCTGCAACCGCACCGAGCTGTACGCAGTCGCCGACGACGATGGCCGCGCGCTCGACGCGTGGCTGGCCACGCATCCGGGCGCGGACGCCGCCGCGAATGCCGACCTGCGCCCCTACCTGTACCGGCACGAGGGCAGCGAGGCCGTGCGCCACCTGTTCCGCGTCGCCACCGGCCTGGATTCGCTGGTGCTCGGCGAGCCGCAGATCCTCGGCCAGGTGAAGCAGGCCTGGGCGACGGCACGCACGGCCGGCGCGCTCGGCGGCCAGCTCGATCGCCTGTTCCAGCAGGCCTTCGTCGCCGCCAAGCGCGCGCGCACCGACACGCGCATCGGCGCCAACCCGGTGTCGATCGCTTCGACGGCCGTGCGCCTGGCGCAGGCCTCGTTCGCGCGCCTGGAGGATTCGGTGGTGCTGCTGGTCGGCGCCGGCGAAACCATCGAACTCGTCGCGCGCCACCTCGCCCAGGCGAAAGTGAAGCGCCTGCTCGTCGCCAACCGCACGCTGGTGCACGCGCAGGAACTGGCGAGCCGCCACGGCGGCGTCGCGCTGCCGCTGGAGGAATTGCAGCGCCACCTGGCCGAGGCCGACATCGTGTTCTCCGCGACCGCCAGCCGCGAACCGGTGGTGCTGCGATCGCACGTCGAGGCTGCGCTCGCGCAACGCAGGCACCGGCCGATGCTGCTGCTCGACCTCGCGGTGCCGCGCGACATCGAACCGGGCGTGGCCAAACTGCGCGATGCGTTCCTCTACACCATCGACGACCTCGAGAAGGCCGTCGAGGACAACCGCCGCGGCCGCCGCGAAGCCGCCGAGGCCGCCGAGGCCATCGTCGACCTGCAGGTCGCGCGCTACGCGGAAGCGCAGGTCGCGGCGACGCGCGCCACGCCGCTCAAGCGCCTGCGCGCGCATGGGGAAGGCGCGCGCGACGAGGTGCTGGCGAAGGCGCGGCAGCAACTGCGCGCGGGCCACGACCCGGGCGAGGTGCTCGACTTCCTCGCCAACACACTGACCAACCGCCTGCTGCACGCACCGACGGTCGCCTTGCGACAGGCCGCGCTGGAAGGCGATACGGCGCTTGCGCGCGCCACGGAGAAACTGTTCCCCGATGGCGATGCGTCCTGATGCTGCCTAGCCTGCGTCGCAAGCTCGAAGCCCTCGCCGAACGCCGCGACGAGCTCGAACGGCTGCTGGCCGACCCCGGCGTGATCGGCGACAACGACCGCTTCCGCGCGCTGTCGCGCGAGTTCTCGCAGCTCGAGCCGGTCGCCGTCGCGCTCGGTGCCGAAGCGCAGGCGCGCCGCGACCTGGAATCCGCGCAGGCGATGCGCGGCGACGCCGAATTCGCCGCGCTCGCCGAGGAAGAAATCGACGCGGCCAACGCGCGCCTGGCCGAACTCGAATCCGAGCTGATGGCGCAGCTGGTGCCGAAGGATCCGCGCGACGAAGGCAACCTCTACCTCGAAGTGCGCGCCGGCACCGGAGGCGACGAAGCCGCGATCTTCGCGGGCGACCTGTTCCGCATGTACGCGCGCTACGCCGAGCGCCAGGGCTGGCGCGTCGAAGTGGAATCGGCAAATGCCGGCGAGCACGGCGGGTATCGCGAGATCGTCGCCCGCGTCGAGGGCCGTGGCGCGTATTCGAAGCTGAAATTCGAATCCGGCACGCACCGCGTGCAACGCGTGCCCGAGACCGAAGCGCAGGGTCGCATCCACACGTCCGCGGCGACGGTGGCGATCATCGCCGAGGATGCGAGCGACGTCGCGATCGAGATCAATCCCGCCGACCTCAAGGTCGACACCTTCCGCTCCTCGGGCGCGGGCGGCCAGCACGTCAACAAGACCGAATCGGCGATCCGGATCACGCACGTGCCGAGCGGCGTGGTGGTCGAGTCGCAGACCGAGCGCAGCCAGCACGCCAACCGCGACAAGGCCATGAAGCGTCTCATGGCGATGCCGGTCGAGGCCGAGGACGAGAAGCGCGCGGCCGCGCAGGCCGCCGACCGCAAGCTGCAGGTCGGCAGCGGCGACCGCAGCCAGCGCATCCGCACCTACAACTATCCGCAGGGCCGGATCACCGACCACCGGGTCGACGGGCTGACCTTGTACGACCTGCCGAACGTGCTGGACGGCAACCTCGACGCGCTGGTCGAG